>PKTW01000181.1 GCA_002868955.1 Desulfobulbaceae bacterium | reverse complement strand
GAAATATCAATGGACGAAATACAGAAAAATTCCAGTTCTTTCATCTGCCCGTCGACCAGGAAATTTTTTCTGGAGTCGCGCGCCAACAAAAAACATTCACTGTGGGATTTTATCCATGGCTACATATATGGCCGCTGGACCTATCTATACATAGGTGTGGCCAAGGGGCGTCATCCCTCGGCAAGAATTCTCGGTTCCCTTTTCAGTTTCGTTTCTCACTGCTTTCCAAAAGCGAAAACTGCGTCATGCACTTCGGCTTCTGAAAAAAATGCCCAGATTACCTTTGCCGATGGTTATCATGGCAAGGTCATGCCCCTGGAAAAGGCCAGCAAACTCATCACCGTCAATAAGCCCATCAATATACCGGACCTGGAGCAGGTCATTCCCTACAAAAGGGCACGGGATATTATCCTGGAAAATCCGGACCACATTGCCGTGTTAAAATGCCCCTGCCGGGCGGCACAGGAAAAACCCTGCGAACCTGAAGACGTCTGTTTGATAATCGGTGAACCATTTGCCAGCTTTATTGTTGAACATCATCCAGACAAAGCCAGGTGGATCAGTCAGCAGGCAGCGGTCGCCATCATGGAGGCAGAGGACGCACGCGGCCATGTACACCATGCCTTTTTCAAGGATGCCATGCTGGACCGCTTCTATGCCATCTGCAATTGTTGTTCCTGCTGCTGCGGCGCCATCAATGCCCATAGAAACGGTACGCCCATGCTTGCTTCTTCAGGCTATGTCTCAGAAGTGGATTATGAACTCTGCATCGGCTGTGGTATCTGCTCCGAATTCTGCCAGTTTGATGCGATAAAACTGCAGGAGGACCTGGCCACCGTAGATTTTGAGAAATGCATGGGCTGCGGAGTTTGCTCCAGCAAATGCGAGCAGGGGGCAATTCAACTCAGACTCGAGCCTGCCAAGGGAGAGCCGCTGGACATTTGCTCCCTGCAATCAGCAGAAATCCCATAGAAGAAGGCATGAACCTGCCTACAGATTCATGCTCACCAATCAACTGATACGCAAAAGGTGTAAGTTAAGAATTAAACAGTTATCTCTGAGATGCAGGAATTTCAACCTCTTAGTCCTGCTCAGCCTCTCCTGCAGGTTGGGCGGTAAAGGCAAACCCCTTGTTGTTGGCCCAGACCCGGTACTTGCTGATATCTTGCCTGGGCCTGTAGCGGCTTGATGTGCCTGTTAACTCAATTTTTTCAGGATAGTTGACAAGCAGCTCAGATGCCACCGTGTTTCTTTGGTCCAGGGATAGGGCCCTGCTGGCATCCTCACGGGCAAGTGCTTGTTTTCCTATCTGGGCATAGGCTTCCATGCGGATATTGTATGATTCAGAAGTATTGGGCGCAAGTTTAATAATTTCGGTGCCGTCCATAATGGCCATCTCAAGTTTGCCCAAAACGAGATACGTCACGCCCCGCAGCTTATATGCCTCAAGAGACGGATTAATCTCAATGGCCGCGGAAAAATCCTGCTCTGCAATACCATAGGCCCCCTTTTCAAAATACATCTCACCACGACGCAGATAAGCATCCTGGGTGGGCCGCATCTGAATGGAAACGCTGAAGTCCTTGATGGCAGCATCAATGTCACGTTCGCCCCTGTATGCTATACCCCGCAAGAGATAAAATTTATATTTCATATCATCCGGGCTCTGGTTAATCGCCTCAGTGTATGCGTCTACCCCGGATGCGAAAGAATTTGATGATAACAGAACAGAAAGCAATACAATGGGAAAAATAATCAGTTTATGCATAGGTCTTGATCTCTGTTTTGTGGGGTCCGTTGCCAGGTTGCCAACCTAGTAGCAATCAATACTACAATGTATTTCATGTATAAATAAAATGCAAAAGACAGATGCACATATCCAGTCGACATGCCAGCATTTTAATATACAGTTCACTTGGTCATATTGACAGTTAATTTCTTAATTTGTGTTTTATAAATGATTACAGCAAGTTGCATAAAAGAAGCCGTTGTGCAGCTCCTTTTCCTGCCGGCATATTTAATACAGGAAGTCCTTATTGCAACAGGCTTATTTGAATACTGCTTGCCTCCTGCTATTTTTTTGTGTTCGGCTCAACCTGTTTTTCTTCATTTATATCTTAATACATACCGCCCGGAATGTCTCCATAGATAAGGCACAAAAGTTCATTTTCGGCCCTGAAAAGCTTACTTTATGCTTTTGGCCATAACGTCAGTTGCCAGTTTTGCCGTCGTTACGGTGTGTACCACATCAACATATTGCAAATCCGTTGCAGCCAGCTGAGTAGGCCCAGGCAAATCAACACGACGCAGTATCACAGTTGTTCCAGTATGGTCAAGAAATGCTATGTAAGCACATAGTATCAGGCGGGGCCTTGTCCATGCGCAAAAGGTTTTGAGGCGCAGATTCTTTTTGTTATCTTTTCATAGTGCAGCCCGCAAATTGCAAGTTCCACGGCAATAGGAAGGGCCATCCTTTTCTTCATAAATGTCCTTATCAGCAGTTTCCAGTAGTGGAACCTGGCTCTGGATACAATGCCGATTCTCCATAGGCTTTTCAGAAAAGCGGCAATATCGTTTCTGCCTACCCTTCTGATTGCAGTCGGGGTATAATTTTCAAGGAAAGTATGGATTCTTTGATAATAATACTTGTGGGAATATATTGATGAGAGAACCTTCTTGTATCCATCATGGAGTGTTTCAATCCCCATCCGGGGCATGAAATTCAATACACCATCCGTGTTTTCTCCGGAAGCTCCGCCGATAAGCCTGCCTTCCGCCTTTAGCCTTTGCCAGAGACGGGTCTGGGGAAGCGCGGTGAGAACGCCCACCATTGCTGTTACTACGCCGATCTGCTGGATAAAAGCTATCTGGGATTCAAATATTGATTCGGTGTCATTGTCAAAACCGACAATAAATCCCCCCATGACCTGCATGCCGTGATTATGAATAGTATGCACGGCTTCGACAAGGTTCTGGGAGGAGTTTTGATACTTGCCACATTCCTTGAGGCTTTCCTTGTCCGGCGTTTCAAGACCAAGAAAAACCTTAAAAAAGTTGGCGCTGCTCATCATCTGCATCAGATCTTCATCATTGGCGAGATCAGTGCTGGCCTCGGTAAGCAGCATAAAAGGGTACTTATGTTCTTTCTGCCATTCAATCAATACGGGCAGCATATTTTTTACCGCCTGCCTGTTACCGATAAAATTGTCGTCAACTATGAAGACCGACTTGCGCCATCCTGTATCATAGAGAGCCTGAAATTCTTTTTTCATCTGCTCCGGGGTTTTAGATCTTGGTTTTCTGCCATTCATTATGACTATATCGCAGAACTCGCAATTGTAAGGACACCCCCGGGAATATTGAAGCGCCAATGCCGCGTAATCATGGATATTGATGAGGGACCAGAGCGGGATCGGTGTTTCAGATATCGCCGGCCTCAGGCTCGAAGTATAGATCTTCTTGGCCTCGCCTTTCTCAAGATCATGGAGGAAAAGGGGCAAGGTAACTTCTGCCTCGTTTAATACAAAATGATCTACGCCGGTAAATTCTTCGTGCTGTGCTATAAAGGCAGGCCCCCCCGCAACGATTTTCTTACCCAGGGATCTGCACCTGTTTATAATTTCCTTGGCACTTTTTTTCTGAACGATCATGGCGCTGAGAAAAACCATGTCTGCCCAGGCAAGATGTTCATCTTCCAGTGACTCTACATTCAGATCAACAAGTTTCTTCTGCCATTTTTCGGGCAGCATCGCACCAATGGTCAGCAACCCCAAGGGCGGGAAAGCGGCTTTTTTTGAAATAAATTTTAAAACGTATTTAAAACTCCAGAAAGTATCAGGATATTCAGGATAAACAAAGAGGACATTCATTGTAATAACCTTGAAAAGGAAATTCTTCTATGTGGCGAGCCGGGTTCCTTTATTTAGCCGGCTCGCTGCTGAGCATACATGAAATAAATGAAATGTGTTTACTGTGTGAACGCTGCCAGGGCAAGAAACACAAAAGCCTCCATCGGGATACTTGTTCCCTGGAGGCCATCTAAGGCATTTTTAGGACAACCTCTTTCACCATGCGATGACGCCTGCAAGAGGTTATGTATTGCGATATAAATTGGACCATAAAGTGATTTGCTCGTTAATTAAAATAGTATACGGGTAAAAATAATCCAAGTCAAGGAAGCGATTTATGACTTACTCTTCACAGCTGACATGGCAGATGCCGGCCGGAGTTTCCCTGGCAAACGGGAAGTATTTTTTCTTAAACCAGAACGCGACAGTAACCAGTGATATAAGGACCGGCACAATATTCCCGGTCACCTTCTGCCAGGTCGTTCCAGACGATGACCATGGCAATGCAGCGGGCCAGGCCGATCAGGATGAGACCGACCATGTAATCATGCTGTCCGGACAGAAATGTCACTGCCAGCCCGAACATCAGAACCGGGCCAATTATCCAGTTCTGCACCAGGGATAGCATAAGAACCCTTAAATTTCTGAACACCTCATGCAGCTTTTCATAGCGCACCTTGGCAAGAGGGGGGTACATCATGAGGATCAGGCCGATAGCTATGGGAATATTGGTAGTGCCTACCTGAAAGATATTGATGACATCACGGATGCCCGGGTACAGCCAGCCACCCATAACTCCTGCAAACATAGCTGAAAATATCCACAGGGTTAAAAATCGATCAAGGAACGTGAGCCTTTTTTTGTGTGTGTTGTGGTTATCATGTGGACCCCTTACCCATTTTTAATATAAGATTGTTTTTTGACAAGCGAAAGCTCCATGTTTACTTGTACTTTCTGAATGTAGTTGCAAAGTGCGACTTTTTTTTGTTTTCTTTGCCGACACCACTCTGATGAAGAGTTAATGGCTACTATACAATGTCTGAACTTTTAATGACCTCGACAATCGGCCTGCCGGCCAGCCGTCAACAGGCTGAGCAGTGGTCCCTGGTTTTAAGAGCCGCAAATATCCCAAGCGTCATCGAGTTTGAAAAACGCAGCTGGGTCATCAAGGTTTCGCCGCTGCACGAGCACAGGGCCCTACGGGAAATCGCAGCCTTCATGGAAGAGAACAGCGACTGGCCTCCCTACAGCCCTAAAAAGAACCTGTCCCTTCCTGTCCTGACCAAATACCAGCCTCCAACAATCCTGATGATGGGCGCGCTGGTTATTTTCTATGTCGTCACCGGACCATGGTCTGATGGTAATGCGTGGTTCTCAGAGGGAGCGGTTTCAGGCAGGCAGATTCTTGAGCACGGGCAATGGTATCGGCTGGTAACCGCCCTCACCCTGCACGCCGATGTAGTGCACCTCGTGGGCAATATCCTTATTGGTGGTGTCCTGGTTCATTTCCTCTGCCGCTTGCTCGGCAACGGCCTGGGCTGGTTTCTCATTCTGGCTTCAGGCACTCTGGGTAATTTAATGAACATCCTTCTGCATGGAAATTCCCACAATTCTGTAGGCTTTT
The DNA here is from genome assembly GCA_002868955.1 of Desulfobulbaceae bacterium. Lineage (GTDB taxonomy): Bacteria > Desulfobacterota > Desulfobulbia > Desulfobulbales > BM004 > BM004. The sequence continues at coordinate 2,920 of PKTW01000181.1, read as the reverse complement.
CAACGGCAGTTTTTGGGACAATCGGCATCCTATCCGGATACCAGGCAATAAGCAAACGCTCTGCCGCACTGAAAGAAATCCTCTTGCCCCTGGCTGCAGGCGCAGGGTTGCTGGCCTTTCTGGGCGCAGGCGGTCCGCGGACCGATCTCGGCGCCCATTTTTTCGGACTTCTTGCCGGTGCAGCTCTCGGCGGCCTCCTGGTTTTCATGCCCTCTCAACGCATACTGATCAGTAAAACATCGCTGCAGACAAACCTTTTTATTGCCAGCCTGGCAATTGTCGGCTTGTGCTGGTGGTTGGCCATGAGCTGACAAATTGTTCATATTGGCAACTCATCCCAGTTGCTGGAGAAAAAACTTTACTATTCACTGATACGCGAGTAACCTGTGATTGTCATTCGACATGAAAACCCTGAAGACATCCCTTTGATCTACTCTGTTCATGAGCAGGCATTTAAAAAGAGATGCGGAAGCCGGGCTGGCGGACAAGCTGCGCCAGACATGTGCTGACCACCTCTCCCTGGTGGCAGATGATAACGGCAGCATTGCCATGTTCAGAGACGAATTCAACGCGGCCCTGTAGAAAGTCAAACTTGGTTTTCCCATTACTGGGAGAGCGAATTGACCACAAAGTAAAAAAAAATAATACTTGAAATCACCTATCTAATCTGGGAGAATCGGGTATAATCGTATTAAATTGTTCAAATTAATAATTACTGACCTATGACTTTCCGGCAAAAGCAAACATATTGCTTTTACGGTTAATGAAAATAGAGCAAAGAGAGGAAACACTATGGCTTGGCAGGACGAACAGTCCCCTTGGGGCAAAGGTGGAAGGACTCCATCGCCTGAAGATTTTATCGCGGAACTTCTGAAGAAACTCAAACAAACCTTCGGGGGCGGCGGCAGCGGCGCCCCCCCTGGAGAAGAAGGCGGTGAAACTCCTGTCGGAGGGCCTCCCAAAGGATTGTTTGGCGGTATCGGCAAACTTTTCATTATCATTCTTATCGTGATAGTGATCCAGGCCGTCTACTCCTCGTTTTACACCATCAAGCCGGGTGAACGCGGCGTGGTCCTGCGCTTCGGCAAATACAGCAAGACCGCTTCTCCTGGCCTTAACTTCAAGATCCCCCTTATGGACACTGTTACCAAGGTGGACATTGAAAATGTGCGTAAAGAGGAATTCGGCTTCCGTACCAAGGTACCTGCGCGCCAGACCGTGTACTCGAAAGAAGGTTATGATTCTGAGTCACTCATGCTGACCGCTGATAAAAATGTTATCGATGTTGAGTGGATCGTCCAGTACAAGGTGCGTGATCCGTTTAATTTCCTCTTCAAGGTCCAGGATGTCAGGCAGGCGTTACGCGACATAACTGAAACCGCTATCCGCAGGACCGTGGGCAACATGGATTTTGATTATGTTCTCAGCAACCGGGAAATCCTGGCAGGCTCTTCGGCAGCTGAACTGCAGGCTGTTCTTGACAGCTACGAGGCCGGGGTTGACATTGTGACGGTCCAGTTGCAGGATGTCAATCCGCCCAACGCGGTTAAGCCAGCCTTCAACGAGGTCAACGAAGCGGACCAGGATATGAAACGGCTGGTCAATGAGGCGGAGGAAGCATACAACAAGGTTATTCCCAAGGCCAGCGGTGATGCCAAAAAGATTGTTGAACAGGCCCGGGGGTATTCAGTGCAGCGGGTCAACGAAAGTAAGGGTGAAACAGCCCGTTTCCTGGCCGTCATGAAAGAGTACCAGGCTGCCAAGGATGTAACCCGGCAGAGGATGTACCTGGAAACCTTGCAGGATGTCCTGCCCACTGTCAAAAATATTTATGTAATTGACAAGGACCAGCGCTCCATTCTGCCGTTCCTGGACATCAGTGGCAGTAAACAAAAGTAAGCAAATATGCTATTACCAACATAATACAAGAGGTACGCAGGTGAATAAAATAATACGAACCATCGGCATAATCATAGTTATTGCCTTGATTGTAACAGTTGCCAACGGCTTCTATTTCCTTGAAGAAGGCAAGCAGGCGGTCATCACCCAGTTCGGCCGTCCTGTCGGCCAGCCAGTTACAGAAGCGGGACTGCATTTCAAGACCCCCTATATCCAGGAAGCCACTTTCTTTGAGAAAAAGATCCTTATCTGGGACGGCGACCCCAACCAGATCCCCACCAATGACAAGACCTTTGTTTATCTTGACGTCACAGCCCGCTGGCGTATCACTGACGCCCTTGTGTTTTTGCAGGCAGTTAATAACGAAACCAGGGCCCAGACCATATTGGATGATATCATTGATGGTACAGTACGCGACCTGGTGAACAAAAATGACCTGGTGGAGATCATCAGAAGCTCTGATTTTTCACCTGAAACCATGACGAATTCCGCTGTAGAATTCGAAACGCTGAAGTATGGCCGCGATAATATTTCGGCCATGATCCATGAGACTGCCTCCAAGATCACTCCCAAATATGGAATTGAACTCGTAGATGTTTTGTTCAAACGGGTTAACTATATTGAAACAGTACGTCTCAAGGTTTATGACCGCATGATTTCAGAACGTAAGAGGATAGCTGCTGAAAAACGGTCGCAGGGTGAAGGCCAGAAGGCCGAGATCATGGGTAAGGTGGAAAAGGAACTGAAAGTAATTCTCTCCACTGCAAATCGTGAGGCTGAAGAGATCAAGGGCAAGGCAGATGCAGAGGCAGCAAAAATCTATGCCGATGCCTATAACCAGGATCCTGAATTCTACTCGTTCACCAAAAGCCTGGAGAGCTACAAGACAGCGGTGGGCCAGAATACTAACCTGGTCATCTCATCTGATTCAGAATTTTATAAGTTCCTGCAGAAGCTTAAGTAAAATTGAAGATTTGAGAAATTGAAGATTGAAAATTGTTTGGTGTAATTAAGGGAGGGT
>PKTW01000164.1 GCA_002868955.1 Desulfobulbaceae bacterium | reverse complement strand
GCCAGACCGGCAATCGCTCCTGAGGCAGCGCCAAGTGTTGTCGGTTTACCCCGGTGCAGCCACTCTACCAGGGTCCACATTGCCATACCAGCCATACCGCCAAGATGCGTTGAAACAAATGCTGTAGCAGCTATGCCGTTTGCCGCCAGAGCTGACCCGCCGTTAAAGCCGAACCAGCCAAACAATAAGAGTCCTGTGCCTATAAGAGTCATTGGCAAATTATGCGGCATAAAGCTTTCCTTGCCATATCCTTTGCGTGGCCTGAGAACAATTGCTGCTGCTAAAATAAAAGCGGTATCCCCTGTATCAATCACTTTGCTCCTCTCCTTTTTGGGATTAAAAAACTTATCTAGCAAAGATTATCGGGAAAAGTATAGCAAAATGGATGCCAGTGGATATCTGCCTTATAACCTCCTTAAATGCTTATTTTTTCAATATTTACAGACAAAATATTCGTCTAAATTGTCGACGTTTTTGTAATAATCCTTTACTTTTCTCACAAAATTGTTAAACAATTTTGTGCACAATTACTGACGGAGATTAATCTTTTATATCGTATAACCAGTCTCACTGTGCTCTGCCAGATCCAGTCCGCGCTCCTCGGATTCTTCATCCACCCGCAAACCGACAACAACATCAATGACCTTAAGAATAATAAAGGTAACGATCATCGAGTAGGCAATCGTAGCAAAGGCCCCGTATGCCTGCACAGCAAAAAGCTTGGGATTGCCGAAGAAAAGTCCGTCAGCACCACCGGGATTCCAGGCAGTACTAGCCAAAAGACCTGTTGCCAATGCGCCCCAGAGACCGCCTATACCGTGGACAGCAACAACATCCAGGGCGTCGTCATAACGGAGCTTGGCCTTTAGCAATACTGCCAGGTAGCAGATAACGCCAGCAATCAAACCTATAATAATTGCTGAAACAGGACTGACAAAACCGGCCGCCGGAGTCACGGCCACGAGACCGGCAACGGCACCTGAAGCAGCTCCAAGGGTGGTAGGCTTACCCTGAACCATCCATTCAGCAATTACCCACGACAGGGCAGCGGTTCCTGCAGCTACCTGGGTTGTAAAAAAGGCCAGCGTCGCAATTTCCCCAGCTGCGAGTGCGGAGCCGGCATTAAAGCCGAACCAGCCAATCCAGAGGATAGAAGCCCCCAGAATAGTCATGCTCAGGTTATGAGGATGAAAAAGCTCTTTACCATATCCTTTACGTTTGCCGATAACAATGGCTGCAACAAGGGCTGCTGCTCCTGAGTTAATATGGATAACGGTTCCACCGGCAAAATCCAAAGCCCCATGGGCTCCAATCCAGCCACCTCCCCACACCCAGTGGCAGACCGGCAGATACACCAGGGTACTCCACAGAAGGGCAAACAGTATATAGGCTGTAAACTTCATACGTTCAGCAAAGGCGCCAGTGATTAATGCAGGAGTGATGATGGCAAACATCATCTGAAAGGCAACAAAAAGAAGGTCAGGTATTGTATCCGAATAGGGTCCAGGCGAAAGACCTACACCTTTTAATAGGGCCCAGTCAAGATTTCCGATAAATCCGCCAACATCGGGTCCAAATGCAAGGGAATATCCGAAAAACACCCAGGTTAATGAAATGAGTCCCAGGCATATAAAACTCTGCATAATCGTACTAAGGACATTTTTGGACCGGACAAGACCTCCATAAAAAAGGGCCAGCCCGGGTGTCATAAACATTACAAGGGCCGTGGCCACGAGCATGAATGCAGTATCTCCGCTATTCATTATAATTGCCTCCTCATTATATATTTGTTGAATACTTTATATGGATGACCAGAACCAAATTGCGTTGTGCCATGTAATGTAACCATGATAAGCAAATGGTATGCCAGAAAAAAAATATGAAGCTAATCGATTGATATGAAATAACAAAATACAAAATACTCTGGGCTCGAACAAAATCATTTGCTACATTTACGTTAATATTATATATTAAAAATTACAAATATGTAATATATCTACGTCCCATCTTTCCCGCAAAGATTACACATCCAAGTTACCTGCAGGCAAATTCAAACCCGTGCCCGTGCCACCCAAAATCTTATTTATAACTTTTTTGTTATAAATTTAATATAAATTAAAAAAATTTGACATATTTGTCATTAATTAGCCTGGTTCACCCCCCGTAAATGCGGGTATATATATTTTTTATTTTCAATTAAAACAATATATTATATGAATTAATGTATCTGTTAATTATTTTTTGGCACAGTTGTTGAATTACTACATGTAAATCCAGTTAAAATTTATTTTTTTACAATAATGAAATAAAGGAGGCAAAAAATGAAAAAAATTGAAGCAATTATCAAACCTTTTAAGCTCGACGCCCTGAAGGAGGCGTTCTCCGGCATCGGTATTCAAGGCATGACCATTTCCGAAGTGAAAGGTTATGGCCGCCAGAAAGGTCATACCGAAGTCTATCGTGGAGCCGAATATGTCGTCGACTTTATTCCCAAGGTCAAGGTTGAACTAGTGACTAACGATGACCAGGTTGATAAAATTATCGAAACAATAATTGCCGCTGTCAATACCGGCAAAATTGGCGATGGAAAGATTTTTGTCCTGCCTGTAGAGGAAGTTGTCAGGGTCAGGACCGGCGAAAAAGGCAAAGAAGCCATATAGTTTACAATTTTGTAACTAAAGGAGATAAAAACAATGAAAAGGGTTACTATTTTATCATTAATGACGCTGGTCCTGGCAACCCTGTCAGCTGTTCCAGCATTTGCAGAGGAGCCTAGTGTAGGCGACACCCTCATTAATTTGGCATACTCAATCGACACCTTTTATTTTCTCATGTCCGGCGCCCTGGTCATGTGGATGGCTTGCGGGTTTGCCATGCTTGAAGCAGGTCTTGTTCGTAGTAAGAATGTGGTTGAAATCCTGACCAAAAACATTGCCCTCTACGCAATAGCCAGCATCATGTACATGCTTGTCGGCTATAACATTATGTACGGTGGCGGCCCCAACGGCTTTATACCTGGTTTCAGTTTTCTGCTTGGCGCTGACAATGCTGTTGATGCTGTATTATCAAGCGGAGGAGAGACTTATTATTCAACCATGTCCGATTTTTTCTTCCAGGTCGTTTTCGTGGGCGCTGCTATGTCTATTGTTTCAGGTGCGGTTGCCGAAAGAATGAAACTCTGGAGTTTTCTCATTTTCGCAATTGTCCTTACCGGGTTTATCTACCCTGTTGAAGGATATTGGAAATGGGGCGGCGGTTTCCTGGATGGCCTTGGCTTCCTGGATTTTGCCGGTTCCGGAGTCGTTCATCTCTGCGGTGCCTCGGCTGCCCTTGCCGGTGTTCTGATTCTGGGCGCACGGAAAGGCAAGTATGAGGGTGGAAAGGTTAAAGCCATCCCTGGCTCCAACCTGCCCCTCGCTACCCTGGGAACCTTTATCCTCTGGATGGGATGGTTTGGTTTCAACGGTGGTTCTGAACTGATGATCAGTAATATCGAAGAAGCCAATGCAGTTTCCATGGTTTTTGTTAACACCAATATGGCTGCAGCCGGGGGTCTGGTTGCTGCCCTGCTGCTCTCACAGATATGGTTCGGCAAGGCTGACCTTACCATGGCCCTCAACGGCGCTTTAGCTGGTCTCGTAGCCATTACGGCAGAACCACTCACCCCAACACCATTGATTGCAACCCTTGTAGGTGTAATCGGTGGCCTTATTGTTGTTCCCTCTATTGTTTTTATCGACAAGGCTCGAATTGACGACCCGGTAGGTGCTATTTCAGTGCACGGCGTGGTCGGGATCTGGGGCTTGATTGCCGTGGCATTTACCAACCCTGAAGCTTCGCTGGTGGCTCAGCTCACGGGTATCGGCGTTATCTTTGCCTGGGTCTTTGGAACAAGTATCGTCGTCTGGTCAATTATGAAAGCTGTTATGGGAATCCGTGTCAGTGAAGAGGAAGAGCTCGAAGGTGTTGACATCGCGGAGTGCGGCCTTGAAGCATACCCGGAATTTACAAACAAATAAATTAAACCCACAATAGAAAGGCGCATATCGCGCATGGAGATAAGAGAAAATTATATAACGAAGGAGACACTGAAAATGAACTTTAATGGAACGAAAAAACTGATTATTGGATTCATGGCATTATCATTTCTTTCTGCAGCCGGGATTCCGGCTGCAATGGCAGAGGAGGAAGTACCTTCAGCCGATGCTGCGGTTGCTTTTTTAAGCAAATATGTCTGGCGTGGCTTTGAACTTAGCAAAGACAGCTTAGTTATTCAGCCTTCACTAAGCGTATCATACATGGGCTTTGGCGCCAACCTCTGGGCCAACCTTGATACAGACGAATATTGGTCTGAAACGCACAATTGGAACGAAACCGACTTCACCCTGTCATATGACGGTGCCTATGAAAAACTGGGTTATGGGGTGGGCTGGATCTATTATGCCCTCGAGGATGGCTTCCCTGATACCCAGGAGTGGTACGGCACCCTGAGCTATGATGTACTGCTGGCTCCTTCGTTTACTATTTATTACGATACTGATCGCAACGCAGGTTTATGGTATGCCAACCTGGGGTTCAGTCACTCATTTATGATTGCTGAAAAATATAGTCTTGATCTTGGACTGGCGTTTGGCTACCTGGATGACAATGATGGCTATGCAGAGCTCCATGACGGTAATCTTTCAGCATCAATGTCATTCCCGATCGGCAAGTATGCGTCCATTACGCCAGAACTGTACTATTCTTTTGCTCTTACCAGTGATGCAAAAGATTATATTAAAGATCCTACCTTGAGTGATGATGCCAACTTTCTCTATGGTGGTGTCTCGGTCAGCTTTTCATTCTAATAATCATTTTTGCGACAAGGGGGCTTAATTCCTCTCCCCAACCTCATGGAGGCCGGCCTTTCCCCCGGCCGGCCTCCGTTTCAACAGGCCTGCTGAGTCTGCGATTACTTCATCAAAAATGCATAAAATTAAATACGTTAATTTTACATCCAAAAGAATCGGATTATGATCAGAAAGGTTATTGTTTTTCAGCACAACCCATGGGAGGGACCGGGACAATTTCTTGTCAGTGCTGCAAAACAGCATAAAATAAAAATGGACATTATCCGTGTCTGGGAAGAAAGGATCCCTGCGCTTAAAGGCTATATGGCCATTATAGTTCTCGGCGGCGGGCCAAATGTTGACCAGGAACATCTTTACCCCTTTTTGACAGAAGAAAAAAGAATAATCAAAAAGGCCATATCCGAGGATATGCCCTATCTCGGTTTTTGCCTGGGACACCAGTTACTTGCCGATGTACTGGGGGCAAAAGTCGGACCCAATTTTCAACCCAGCCTTGGATATATCCAGGGCTTTCTGACCCACGAAGGAAGAATTCATCCGGTTTTCAAAGATATACCCCAGCAGCTCCCCTTGTTTAAATGGCACGGACAGGCAGTACAGGAGCCTCTTCCAAGTTGTGTTACCATCTTGGCCACATCAGCAGAATGCCAGGTTGAAGCAATCTCGCTGCATGGTCGGCCCCATATCCTTGGTCTGCAGTTTGACAATCATGCAGCTGCCCCGGATAATGTAAAAAACTGGCTCACCATGGACGCCAAATGGCTCGCAACCATACGGGACAAGGCGGTTAATACTATTACACTGCTGGAAGATGCGCAGAAAAACCAAGAAACTATCCGGATGCAGTTCACGAAACTGTTTGACAATTTCTTCTCTCTTATTCATTAATTAAACTACCTTCAGGATGCTAAAACTTTTTTACAAACTTGTCAGGCACAATAAGTCGCGTGCCTCAATGGCCTTATACAACTATGTCACGAAACTGGGGTAATACCATATATGCTCTGCTGGACCAGGAAGGTCCTTTCGCCACAGCCGACACACCGCCCGGCATCTCTCTCTTCAATACATTATCACGCAAAAGGGCGACTGAGCTGCGGCAAAAATACATGGTTGCCAAGTACAGGGCAACCCGCAACCAGATACTTGAACTGTTAAACGTCAATTCCTATACAGAGGTCCAGCTTCTTATAAAAGACAGGCCAAGGCGGCAGGAAGCAGACCGACGCGCCTATCTGCTTCTGGGCAATATGTTCGGCATCCATGGCAGCGAAAGAGAGATCATATCCAGGGTAAACAGCTACTCCCAAACTGCTGATTCCGTGATCCGTTATTTGAACAACAAGGTCCTTTCCCGCTACTCGCCATTCATCGAGATTACAAATGAAATTGACATCGCCAGCTCCCCTGTAGACCTGCTGTTGATCATGTTCGATAACCGGTATCATAAAAAAGCCCGCTTTGAAGCCAAAAGAAAACTTATTCTCATGAGTCTTGCCGGCTCCATTGACCAGCGGGAACGGGAAACAGATATTGAAAACAAGTTTGCAGAATTTCTTCACTTTTTGAACAAGTATGTCTGGAGCCCTGATATCAAGATAGGCGAGCTGAATCTTTTTTACCTTCTGAGTCACCATGAGCCGGAAAGATTTTCCTGTACTGATGTGAAAGTTTTAAACGAGGCCGAGGCAGGAAAAATCACACCACAGCAAGGACAAAAGCTGACCCTTATCAAGCGCCGGCGTTTCCGGACCGACAGTTATGAGGTTCCCATCTATGTAAGTGTGCGCAAAAAGGCCCCGGAGGCAAAAGTCCTGAAGCTGATACGCAAGGGTGAAGAAAACCCGGCTGTTGCTGTTGATGATGAGCTGGGTCTTCTGGGTGTTCTGGATACTGCAGCAGAGGTTAAGCAATTTCAAAAACATTTGACTGAAAGTGCCATCAAGGCAAAATCATTCATGAGTCTTGAAGATATTAGCGACACCCTTGATGGAAGCAACTGTCACGCCAGTTCAAACATCGGCAGCAGCGCCTCCACCCCGATGATGAAATTTTTTGCGCGTATGGGCGGTATGCGCGTTGAGTTTATCGTGCACACCAACAAAACATACCTTGATTACATTTACAAAAAGGATGTTTCCCACGACGAATACGAAGTAAAAAGAATTTTTGACTCAGGAGTGGCTGACCTGCTTTTTCCCAAGGAGATATATCACCTTGACATGACCATGGCCCGCAATGAACTCATCCGATGGTTCCGACAGAGAATTGAAAGCTTCTAGAAAAGTTTTTTCCAGATGGAAACAAGCATCTTTTCATCCTTGCAGGCTTCTTTGCTGAGCGTTTGTATCTCCGGGCTCTTGCTATCTGCAAGAAATTTCAGGCCCACATTAAACTGTTTTATGTCTGGCTCATGGTCCCTGTCAAACCAGACCGGGGTGGCGGGCACAGTTATAATTTTTTCAGAGGAATCACGAAGCTCAAACTCCAACTGGAGCACGAAGTCAGGATTGTCATTACAGGTATAGAAGAGATGCTTCTCCCCCATCATGATTGCGGGAACACTCAGTGCCGCTCCAAGGGGTGAGAAATTAGTGATACGGCCGCCGACGGGATCTCCAATTCTGGTTTTTCCCTTGTTGTCAAAGAGATAAACCTTAACCCGAAGCTCAACGGAAATTCGTTTGGCAAGACGCATATTACTTGTCATAGCAGTTCTTAAACATTTTATCGTCCATAAACATCATCGAACCGGACTATATCGTCTTCTCCCAGATAGCTGCCGTTCTGGACCTCGATAAGCTCAAGGGGAATGACACCGTCATTTTCGAGCCTGTGGTTCTGGCCGGCAGAAATATAGGTCGATTCATTTTCATGCACAAGAAAGGCTTTGTCACCGCAGGTCACTTTTGCTGTCCCTTTGACCACTATCCAATGCTCTGAGCGATGATGGTGCATCTGCAGTGAAAGCTTTGCACCCGGATTGACAGTTATGCGCTTGATCTTGTACCGTGGCTGCTCTTCCAACACGGTATAACTCCCCCAAGGGCGGTAGACGGTCCTGTGCAGCCGGTATTCCTCTTTTTTCTCCGCCTTGATGCGGTTTACAATCTTCTTGACGTCCTGGGCCTTGGCAAGAGGAGCCACCAGTATGGCATCAGCCGTTTCCACCACCAGGGTATCTACCAGACCGACACCTGCCACCAGCCTGTTTTCAGCACGAATAAGGCTGTTGTGGACATCTTCTAAAATAACATCGCCGTGTACCACATTGCCATCAGGATCTTTAGCAGAAACATCCCAGAGTGCTCGCCATGAGCCGATATCGTTCCATTTCATATCAACGGGCACCACTGCCACCCGTTCAGACTTCTCCATTAATAAATAGTCTATTGATTCACAGGCACAGGCCGCCATACTCATGTGATCAAGCCGGAAAAAAGGCTCATCCACCTCTCCCTTTTCTACAGAATCTTCCATGGATGAGCAGGTCTGCGGTGCATGTTTTTTCACCTCGGTCAAAAAAGTCTTGATCGAAAAGGCAAACATGCCGCTGTTCCAGTAATAATTGCCCTCGGCCAGATAGCGCTCGGCCGTTTTCTTGTCAGGTTTCTCAACAAAGGAGAGAACCTTGTTTCCTTCCCCTTTCTTAATATAGCCGTAACCTGTCTCCGCGCTGTGCGGCGTAATGCCGAATGTTACCAGGTAGCCGTCAGCTGCCAGTTTTTCTGCCTCCTTAATGCCCTGCAGGAAGGCCTCCTGCTTGCTGATCAAATGATCTGCCGGCAGCACCAGCAGAATGGTATCCTCGTCCTGCTTTGCAAGAGCATAGACTGCTGCGGCACAAATGGCAGGCGCTGTATCACGTCCTATCGGCTCAAGAATGATGGATATTGTATCCGCGAGGCCGAGTTCTTCGATCTGGTTCTGGGTCAGAAAACGATGCTCATGCCCCACAACAACGAGTGGCGGCAGCATATCAGGCAGGCTGATAATTCTTTTGATGGTGGCCTGGAGCAGGGAAATATCACCGGTCAGGTTTAAAAGCTGCTTGGGGTAAAGTTCCCTGGACAAAGGCCAAAGCCTCGAACCGGTCCCACCGGCAAGTATTACGGGTTGGATATGTGTCATCTGCAGCCTCCCTGAAATTAATTATTACTTGGATATAGCATGTTTAACCAACTATTTCTAGTGCAGTCCTACCAGGTCAATTTCACCCCAAACCCCCATCTGTTTTCCACAGATAATTACCACCCCGAAAAGTCCTGATATACTCCTGGCAAGGGTCAGAGCTTTGTTGATATTTTTTTTGTCCGCAGTTGAAACCTCATTGCCGAGCCGGGTCGCTGCAGCGTCGGCCAGCAGTGCTGATGGGGCCAGCACGGTAACAGAATCGGCCTTCCCAAGGCTGAGAGAATGGCCAATAGTACCTGATGAGGTGCAGAGCCCAACCGGCATCAGGGTTGCCGGTATACTTATACCCACCTTCTGATTAAGGGGTGACTGGCCGGCAAATATCGCCGCCACGCAATCCTTGTTTCTTTTTAAAAAAATATCGCCACCGTTTTCAACCATTATTTCAGGAAGGCCTGAATCAAGAAGATCCCTGCCGACGTATTCCGCGATGGCCCCGGCAACCGCAGCCATGGGTCCAACATTTGCTGCAGCTGCAGCCTTGAGCATACCCTTGACCATGGGTGGTGCCAGGGTATCCTGCGCCAAAGGCACAAGGGCTGTTAAGAAATCAGGGTGTGCATTGATATAGTTTTCCAGTTGATTACGGTAACGGTGGACATAATGGTAACACTCTTCAGCAATATTTCTTATGGCCAGGATATGCAGGTCCGTCTCCTTGACCGTAACAAAAGATGAGACCAGGCCGTCGGCAGCGACTACCTGGCGATAGGTTCTTCTGTTATGGGCATTAGAAGAGTTTTTTTTTCTTTTTTTCCCGTTCATGGTACATAACTCTTGCAGCACCTGAATTGATGCATCGGCAAGCAACAATACCCTAATGAATACAGGATGAAAAGCATACATTTGATTGATCAACTGACAATTTTTACCAGGTACCCTAAACCGGGACAGACCAAGACACGCCTGATTGGTGCCCTGGGAAAGGATGGCGCCGCAGCCCTGCAGAAAGAACTGACCGAAAAAACAGTTCAAGAAATTGATCAGCTGGTGCAAACCACTACCTATGAGCCGGTCATATACTTTGAAGGGGGGGGACTGGCCGCCATGCAAAGCTGGCTTGGGCAGGACCGGCAGTATAAACCACAGGGGACAGGGGACCTGGGTGAAAAACTTAAACGGGCATTTGGTGATGCCTTTAATGCTGGTGCGCAAAGGGTTGTCACCATTGGCTGTGACTGTCCCGGCCTTTCCAAAGAGCATATCAACAGGGCTTTTGATGCCCTTTACTTTAACGAACTCGTTCTCGGACCGGCCACTGACGGCGGCTATTACCTCATAGGCATAAAGCGCCCCCTTGATGAATTATTTGAAAATATTCCCTGGGGTTCTGACAGGGTATTCGAAACAACCTTTTCCCTGGCCCAACAACTTGGCTTATCAACTGAAATCCTGGAAGAGTTGCACGATGTCGACAGACCTGAAGACCTTAAGCATCTCGATCATAATACCAGCCCTTAACGAGGCAGAATCACTTCGCAACCAACTGCCGCAGCTGGTTTCTATCGACCAAGACCTTGAGGTGATTGTTGTTGACGGCGGCAGCATTGACAAAACCGTTGACACTGTCAAGGCTCTAGGAGCAAAAGTATTGCACTCAGCGCCAGGCAAGGCTCTCCAGATGAACGCAGGGGCCGAAGCTGCCCAGGGCTATATCCTGCTATTTCTCCATGCTGACACAGCACTGAACCCGGGGTTTGCCGACCAGGTACGAAATGTTTTAGACCGGCCCGGGGTTGCAGCTGGTGCCTTCCGCCTGGCTATTGACGGCAAGGGTTGGGGCCTGCGCATAATTGAATGGCTTGCCAACTTTCGCTCCCTGGTTCTGCAAATGCCATATGGCGACCAGGGAATTTTTATCAGGGCTGACATGTTTGCCTCCGTGGGAGGGTTTCCCGACCAGCCCATCATGGAGGATTTTGAACTGGTGCGGAGGCTGAAGCGCAAAGGTGCCATTAAAATCCTTTCCCTTGCCGCACAAACTTCTCCACGGCGCTGGAGGAAAGTAGGACTCCTGCGCACAACTGTCATAAACCAGGCAATCATCATCGGGTACCTGCTTGGGGTGAACCCGCAGAAACTGGCGGAATGGTATCGTTCCAAATGGGCCTAACGGGTTCAAAAACAAAATGTGCTGGCATTTAGCTGCATCAATCGAAGCGCTCATTGCGTTTCGCTTATCTGCGAACAAGCACAAATAAAGAAACTGATGGGGCAAAGTAAAATCTGGCCGCTGGCCCCAGCAACACTGCAAAAGAATCCTACACCCTTTTGTCGAGGTCACATTTTGCGCTGACTCGCTTCAGATTTAGGGGTTATCATTTTTCAGGCTGTGCCGCATCGTCTGGCAGTTTGTCAAAAAAGGGAAGTTTAATGGCCGGTTCCTTGGGAATAAAATAAGATCTGAGGTCATGGTCTCTGATAAATGTCAGGATAACCTTGGAGCTTTGCTTAAGAAATGGATATGTAATCGATTTATTAAGATATTTGTTCGACCCTGACAGGTAGCTTGTGATAACGACAAAGATAAGGCTGGTAACAAAAATTCCCTTGAAAATACCAAACAGCCCTCCAACAGCCCTATCAAACCAGGTCGAAAGGGTAATATCCATAACCTTGGTCAGTCCAAGCCCCACAAGCTTGATCAGGAAAAAGAATGCAATAAACAGTAGAATATAGGTTATGAGAAACGCTGTATGGGAATCATTAAAATAGGGTAAAATAAGGCGATAAAACTCGTTATCAAAATAGCCGGCGAGCAAAAATCCGCCAAGCATGGCAAGCAATGAGGAAATTTGACGAATAAAGCCTATCCAGATGCCCCGGGCCAAAAAAGCCAGAAAGATTGCAAGTACCAGAACGTCAAAAGCAGAGGTCTCGGCCAGCCATTCCATATAATTATTCCAAAATCAGCAATGCAAACATGTTAAAAACTTGTGATTAATTATCATAAATATATTACAACCATCTATTATAAAAGAACTTTTTTCATTACAAATAGCAAGGAATTTCTCAGGTTTTTCATTCCTGAGGCATATTGTAATCATTTCGGGCCCCAATAAGTTGCAGCTATAAACACATGGATTTTCCCTTTCAAAACTGCCTAGTTTCTGCTGAGATACTTTCTGTCCCACTGGTCCGGGAAATGCTGCAATATCCCCATGGCATGACATATCTTCTTCTCGATCTCCAGAGGTTGGAAAAAGAGCTGCTGAAAATTGCAGAGCAAGATGTTGCAATCCCTTTTTTGTCGAGTCTGGAGCAGGTTTATCTAAAGAGACTAACCTCCGGCAAGCGGAAAAGGGAATGGCTTGGTGGTCGTTTTGCTGCCAAGTACGCTGCCACCGGGATGCTTGCCCAGAACGGAAATACCCTGCCCTGGTCCAATCTGGCAGTTATTGCTGATAAAAATGGCAGGCCGTTTATCGCTTCCGGGGAAAACGGGGCCGCAATGCCTGATATCTCCATCTCGCACAGTGGCAACCTGGCAGCTGCCATGGCTGTCAGCACAGGTTTTTGCGGCATCGACATCCAGAAGGTTACGGACCGGGTTGTTAAGGTGCGCGAACGTTTTTGTTCCCCCAATGAGGCGCATATTCTCGCGTCATTTTTTAGTGCATCCCGCGCAAATCAAAGCTCTATTCTTACCAGGTTGTGGGCTGCCAAAGAGGCATTACGCAAGGTTGCCAACATGAATTCCCTGCCTGGGTTTTTGGAGCTTGAACTCGCAGAAATCAATGCGGGGCCTTCTCATAATGGCCCCGCCTCCTGGAGATTTATTTTCACATGGCAACATATCGATGTACATGGTAATCCGGTTACTCACCAATGTAGGGTCGCTGTAAGCCATATTGTCGATTATGCCTTGGCACTTACAGCAAGGAGTGATACTGTTGCATGAACTTTCTTTAATGAGTCAGCTAAATTACAGGTCCGTGGTATGGATATCAGAAAGCACTTATCCCAGGTAGATCTTTTTAACGGCCTATCTCTCCAGCAGCTTGATGAGGTCGCCCGAATTGTTTCTGTTAAAGAGTACAGGAAGAGTGAACCGGTCTTCTCTGACGGAGATGAAGGTATTGGCTTTTATCTAGTAATCAGCGGCCGGGTTAAGGTATATAAGGTTTCTCCAGATGGCAAGGAACAGATCATGCACATTTTTGGGCCGGGGCAACCCTTTGCGGAAGTGCCCGTTTTTGAAGGATCACGCTACCCTGCGAATGGTGAAGCCATGGACCACAGCAGGCTCTTTTTTTTCCCCAAGAAAGATTTCGTAAAACTCATCCATGATAACCCTTCGCTTGCCATGAACATGATGGCTTCCCTCTCGCAACGCTTAAAGCAGTTTTCCCATTTGATTGAAGCCCTCTCCCTTAAGGAGGTCCCAGGAAGGCTCGCATCCTACCTCCTTTACCTGAGCGACAAGAACGGCAGCATAGATCAATTTGAACTCGACATTGCCAAGTCTCAGCTGGCGAGTTTTCTGGGTACAATTCCAGAGACACTCTCAAGAATTTTTACAAAGATGACAAACAAAGAGCTTGTCAGGATAAATGGCCCGCATATAACTCTCGTTGACAGAACAGGGCTTGAGGATCTTGCCGAAGGTGAGAGCAAACTATAAACACGCTGGAACTGGCGCATCTACTTTGTCTCAGGGAATTCGGCATATTGACTATATAGCCGAATTCCCTGCTCCCCGTATCTGCATCTGTTCCTTTTAGAATTAGCAGAAAAACCAAAATAAAAATGACATTTTACGTAGTAAAGCAGCCCATAACTATCAGAAATATAAGACAAATATAAAACAATGCCAGAACTCCCGGAAGTTGAGGTTATCCGTCGCGGCCTCCATAATCATTTGCCCGGATGCAAAGTACTTGGCATTGTGGCCGGCAACAAAAAACTGCGTCTGCCCATGCCACGCAAATACTTAAAAAACCATATCCAGGGCGCGCGGATCAAATCCGTTGACAGGCGCGCCAAGTTTCTTCTGATCGCAATGGACAATGGGGCATCCCTTATCGTCCACCTTGGCATGACTGGCAGGCTGGGACTTTTTCCCACAGGGACTCCCCGGACAAAGCATGACCATCTCCGGTTGCTGCTTGATAACAACATGCAACTCCGTTTCAATGATAGCAGGCGGTTCGGTTTCATCCAGGTTCTTGCGCCGGGCCGTAATTTTATGAATACAATGCTGGCAAACCTTGGCCCTGAACCACTAGGGATAGACTTTACCCCGGAGTACCTGCAAAGCCGTGCTGTTGGCAAAAACAGACCGCTAAAAAATTTTTTGATGGACAGCCGGGAAATTGCCGGTATAGGCAATATTTATGCCTGCGAGATCCTTTTTCATGCCGGCATAAATCCAGCCAAAAAGATCTGCAGGCTCACCATGAAGGAATGGACAAGAGTCGTGGCAAGCAGCAAACATGTTCTGCAGCAAGCTATTGAAAGCGGCGGCACGACAATAAGCGACTTTGTCAACGAAAGCGGCAAAAGCGGCTATTTCCAGCTCAAACTGCAGGCATATGGCAAGCAGGGCAAGCCCTGTAATTGCTGTTCGACACTCATTGCCCAAAAAACCATGGCCGGCCGTTCCACTTTTTTCTGCCCAAAATGCCAGAAGTAAGCGACTGCCGGAAAAATTTTCTTCACTTTTCTGTGCAGATCAGAATAAATACTTGACCCAGCATACCAGATAATTGGTGAAAAAGTGATACGTCCGAGTTTTTTAAATATTACCCAAAAAATCAGGGCAGACAGGACAAGCCACCCCGATTCATGATACTTAAATTTCCTATAATATGCCCCCGGAAGACCTCTCAATAAAAAATTCCAGCGGCCCGTTGGCATACACCGCATTTTCTTTTTACTTTTATTGCACAATTCGTTACATTTGAGTGCGATTGGTACGATTGGTACCGAAATTGTTTTTTCATTTTACCCTGCCTTCACCCTAATGTTTAGCTGGATTCAAGGATGTTGCAGCAAAACTGAAAAATCATAAACTTGGGGGTTCAGAATAATGCCTAAAAATGATTATGCCGCAATGGTTAAGTATGGCGAGTGGCTCAACGTATTACTAGGAAAAGATATAAAAACATGGCAGCTAAAAAAGCAGTTCCAGGAAGCCATTACAGTTTTGAATCTTGATTATACCCTATCTTTAAATGATTTGAGTCTAACAATTATTGATAAAATCCAAAAACTGAAGGTCTGGGATTATTACATCTATCATGCATATACACTCAAAGATAAAGGGGGTATTTCTTTCATTGAATCATTTCGTGATATTCATGACCCCTTAAGAATTTATGATTTCTTGTCTGATTTGAAAGAAAATTCCTATTCAGACAGGTATCCCGATACGTATTTTGAGAGTGTATTAAAATCTGTAATACACATGTATATGGATCGTCGGTTTATTCTAAATTGGTTTAAGAAGTTGAAGGAGAATGATGCTCCCGAGATGTTCAGTTCAGATACATTTGCTGGTATCAAGCATTTGGTTTCAAATTATAATGGAATAAGGAAATCTCTGACTTTTGATAAAATCAGGGGGTTTCATCACGTTGTATCTTTTACAGAAAAGTATCCACATGCTGAACTAGGCATTCCAACAGAAGTTATCTTGTCGCATATTGCTTTAAAATTCTTCATGCTGGGGGATATTGATTATTTCGGTTTTTGTGATCACTGCAGCAATTTTTTTGTGGTCCACCGCAAAGGCAGAAAAGTATATTGTTCCGATATATGCCGTGCAAATGCTTCAAAAATCCGGGCAAGCCAATAGGCAGTGCCCACTTGTAATCTCCCCGGTTAATTTCACCACTTTTAACTATTTCGCTACTTACAGAAATACAGAAAAAATATTTTAATGTCAAATAATTATCCGAAAAATAAAGCCCGAATGTTCTCTTTCTTTACCTATCACAGCAACCCACATTTCCCAAAACAACAGTTACAAATCCCCCCGGTTCCAACTATAACATATGGTAGTTTTGGTTTTTTGATTTCGGCCTTTGAATGTTAAATTGCCCTCTGTTCATTTGATGTTAAGGAAAATAATGACCTATCAGCAGTTGGTCATTTGGCTCTGGGCACCCTGACCAAATCCTGTTCACGGTTAACATTAGAAAAGACCTGAAGGCCGCCTGTAACTGATTGCAGTTCTTCCTCTGTTACCTTTCTTACAGACAGTTTTTCCAGCAGTTCCTTGACCTGCCTTTTATTGTTCCGCAGCTGCGGTTCAATTTTATCAAGCGCTGTTTTGTGGTACAGACCGCAAAGAGGCTCGGCACCTGTTTCCAGCCAGGGAATCACCGCATCGTATTCCTCCCTGGCAAAACCGCACAGAAAGGTGATTAAATCAGGCGTAACTGCCGGCATGTCACAACCGATTACAAATATCCACGGTTTACCTGTATGAAGCAAAGCGGCATGAATGCCTGCCAATGGTCCCATGCCCTGATATTGATCCCTTATCATTGGCATGTTCAGAAAACCATAGTGCTCCGGGGTATTTGTGACCAACAAACAATCTTTAAAAATGGCAGCCGCAGTGTCCACAACGTGTTGGATAAGAGGCATTCCCTGCAGAAGTGCCAGGGCCTTATTTGAGCCAAAGCGTTTGCTTTGCCCTCCTGCCAGGACGACTCCTGTAATGTCCTGTATCGTCTCCATCTGCTTTATTGGTTCAGGATATTCTCCAGGATGAATGCAACAAGCCCGTCGATGTCTTCAGGCTTGAACCAGGGAAGCTCCGGGTGTATCCGGATATCGCTTACCATGGCAATAAGCGTTTCACCCGGGTCCTGAATAGGCTCATCGTAAACCGTGCTTCTGAAAACTTCCATTTTGGGGAGCGAGGACCATTTATAACCTTCGGCAATAATCAGGTCAACATCGTGAAAATATTGGCTGGCAAGATCCTCGACAGGTGTATCTTCAGTAGAGTCCTGAATAAACGCTATGCCAGTAGAAGATGACAAGAGGACTGCCTGGGCCCCGGCCTGCTTATGGCGCCAGGTATCCTTGCCGGGTGTATCCATCCGGATTGGACCGTGATGGTGTTTAATCGTGCCTGTGCGCACGCCCTTGCGCGCAAGGGCAGGGATAAGTTTTTCTATGAGGGTGGTCTTGCCGCAGTTCGGTTTGCCTATGAGTGCCAGAACAGGCGGCATGAATGATTCCTTAAATGGTCAGGTCGTCGCGTTTGGTTTTTCGTGGACCGCCATGTCCGGCTGTGCGCCAGTCACGAATCGGGGCGACTTCCAGCATCTGCTCTTTGCGATCAAGGTGCTCAAGACGGTCATGGATCATCTGCCAGATGCAGTCAACCTCTGAATGAATCTCGCACTTGCCGTTCTGGGATCCACCACATGGGCCATTCATCAAACTCTTGGCGCAGCGGGCAACCGGACACAGGCCACCGGTCAGATGCAGGACACAGTTGCCGCAGCCGGCACACTGTTCAGTCCAAATGCCCTGTTCTGGAGAACCACCGAAAAAGGTTGTATTTACAGCGGGATAGACCATGGTGCTGGAGCGCAGGTTGGCAATGAAGTTGACCCCGACGCCGCAGGCCATGGATACTATGGCATCATACTCACCGTTCCAGGAATCCAAACTGTCCACATACTCTTTATCACACTGGCGGACAAGGCTTCCTTCCTGGACCTCGATCTTGCGCCCCTCTTTTTTGGCGCCCAAACGGAGAAGAGAGGCAAGCAGTTCGACTTCCCTTTCGCCCCCTGCGGAGCACACTGTAACACATCCGCGGCATCCCAGGACCAGGATCTTTTCATGATCCCTGGTCATTTCAACTATCTCTGCAATAGGCTTGCGCTCGGCAATTATCATGCTGATTCTCCTTTGAGCGGGCTCGGTCCTAATTTTTTGATTTTTTTATCCATTTCCTGGGCTACTGCTACAAATTCAGGGTGAAATCCCCGTTCCAGGTGAAACATTTCAATGCGCTCAGCTTCCACATCCAGTTCACTTAGGGCCTGCTTTACGGCACCGACTCTTTTGGCGGCCCTCTGGCTGCCTTTGACATTGTGGCAGCCGTCAACTGGACATCCAACGACATAGACAGCATCCGCGCCATCCTCAAAGGCCTGCAGCAGGGTGCTGACCTGGATTTTGCCTGTGCACGGAACACGGAATAATGAAACACTTCCCGGAAATCCATCCTGCTTAAGGCCTTCAGTTCCTTCAGCACAGGTTTGCTGCGAGGTGTAATGACAACAAAATGCTTTAATATCAGGTGTAAAATCGCTCATTGTACACTCCAGCCTAAAAGGTGGTCTTATTTACTGCCGCATGCAGCGATCAGAATTTCATCCTGGGATTGATTAAGCATGATGGCCTGGGCCGGACATTCCGCCACGCAGATCCCGCAGGCTTTGCAATCCCTGACACCGATGGTGGCGACACCCTCTGCATCTAACTTGGGAATCTCCCATGGACATACCCGGACACAGGTAAGGCAGGATACACATTTGTCGCGCTCAACCCAGGCAGCTTTTCCTTTATCAAGGATATCCTGGTCGGTAATATAACCCTGTTCATATGCCATATCCCAGAGAGCCTGCACGATCTCGGCAAAACGAACATCCTGGGGGCATACAAAAACACAACTTTTACACTGGGAACAAAACCAGAGCAGGTCGGACTTCAGCAGCCTGTCCTTTAAACCCATGCGGACCATATGGATGATCTTGCGGGGATCAAAGTCGGAAATTGCCTGGCTGACAGGACATATACCGCTGCAGGCACCGCAGGAAAAACAACCGTTGAGATGTTGACCGCCCTCTGCATTCGTTACTTCAGAATTAAAGGCAGGGGTGATTTCCTTGGTCGTCACAGACATAAGAAACCTCTTTTTTAAATAATATAATACAGTTAGAGCATAGCGCCCGTATTAAACACTCACCATAACTAGGAAATGCGACCTGTCGAAATTACATAAAAGACTACTCTTTGTCAATACGACAGGCGAAAAACATATCATAAAAAAACCAGTAGTTCTACCTATAATTTTCCAAAGTGCATTTTTTTATTTTACTGAATCCGCAAGCCTAAGATGTATCCAGGGCCAGGAACGACTCGGTTGGAGCTTGGATTTCCCATGCTGGTCTGGCGCTTACACCCATTCTGGGCACTCTTTTTTAGTACCCACAGAGGGGAACAAACACCGGCACTCCGGCGCGGCGGGCAGTGCCGCAGGGTGGTTTATTCCAATGCTGCCAGATGAATGCAATCTGACCCTGTTTTTCAAGCACCTTTTAAAAAGGCGCTTTGTTGATTAGAAACGTTTTTCCCTGCCACAAATTCAGGATTCATCATGGAGCAGTTGCTCCCAAATAGCCTGCCCTACAGGCATAAATGCGCTCCTCGCCTTTGCGTCATTTTGCTGCCGCGGCAGCCGGCCAAATACCCTTGCCATTCCAATTTCCTCAATGATTTTCATATTATCCTGCACCAACCTTTCGTCTTCCCGGTCCTTTGAGTCAGAAAAAACCACACCCAGCACAGGAATTTCCCTGTTGCGCAGGGCCTCAAGGGTAAGCAGGGTATGGTTTAAAGTGCCAAGGCCGCTTCTGGCTACTACCAGGGTCCTGGGCTGCAGCCGTTTAAGCAGGTCAGCCAGAAGCAGGTTCCGCCGCAAAGGAACCATTATGCCTCCCACGCCCTCGACAATGAGCCATTCATACTTTGCAGCAAGGAATTTATAGTTCGCTTCTATGACCTCAGAATCCACTGTTCGGTCTTCCATTTCTGCAGCCAGGTGCGGCGAAGCAGGAAAACTGAAACAATATGGGGCCTGCTGTTTTACAAGCTCAGGCTTTGGTGAAATGGAGGCAGCCTTTAAACAGAGAGCCAGGTCTTCAGGCAGCCCGGCCTTGACGCCGGTGGCAACCCATTTCTGGTAGCCTGCCTGTATCCCCTTTGCATTCAAAAATTCCAGGAGCCTGGCGCAGACATACGTTTTGCCTACTGACGTGTCTGTTCCTGTGACAAAAAGCGTGTTATTGCCCTTTTCTTTCATACTTTTTGCATGCCTTCAAACAATTATGCCCTCAACCGCTGCTGAATTGATTACTATTAATGGGAGCACTATATCGTATTTAATTGATGAATAAAACCGTTAGAATTTTCGTGATTTTAAAAAATCCTTGAGTTGGTGAAAAAAGAAAACTACATTTTCAACCAAAACCTATCACTTCATTGCAAGGAAACCATGCCTGGAAAAGAGCTTGTCATAGCACAAGCAGATATTGTCAAACGCGTTAAAGAGATTGGCGCTGCAATTACGAGGGATTACGAGAAGAACCAACTTGTGGTCGTAGGCATCTTGAATGGCGCCTTTATATTCATGGCTGACCTGGTCAGGGAAATAAAGCGTGAGTTGGAAATTGACTTTGTCAGGATGGCCAGTTACGGAATGGAAACGACCTCGGGCTCTCTGCGCATTACCAAGGACATTGAACTGGATATTCAGGACAAGGACATCCTTGTTGTCGAAGATATTATTGACACCGGCCTTACCATGGCCCACCTGCGGCACTCTTTTGCGGGACGCGGGGCACGATCGGTCCGCTTCTGCGCCCTGATCAACAAGACGGAACGGCGAGAAGTTGAAGTCGCAATTGATTATGTGGGTTTTGAAGTGAAGAGGGGCTTTCTGGTGGGCTACGGTTTGGACTGCCGGGAAAAATACCGCCAGCTTACAGAAGTGTATCATTTACTAGACGATTGAAGTTATGTGTGCGTTGGAGTTACAACACATTACGCAGATTAATAACGTTAGGCACTTTAGCTCACTTTAGGCACTTATAACTTATGTATTTTTGTGCCTGAAAAATTTCTTTGTAGAACCTGGAGGCAAAAAAATGGGTGAGAAGAAGAGATTCGCAGTGATCCTTTCGGGCTGCGGTAACAAGGATGGAGCAGAGATCCATGAATCGGTGATGACCCTGTGGGCTATCCATAAACATGGGGCTGAGTACCAGTGTTTTGCCCCGGATATACCCCAGCACCATGTCCTCAATTTTATTACCGGCCAGGAGATGGCTGAATCCCGCAATGTTCTGGTCGAATCGGCCCGAATAGCCCGGGGCAATATAAAAAATCTCAAAGATTATAAGGCTGCAGACTTCGATGGGCTTATCATGCCGGGAGGGCTTGGGGCGGCAAAGAATCTATCAACCTTTGCCTTTGACGGGCCGGACTGTACTGTGAATGAAGACGTATCCAGGGCTTTAGTAGAAACAGCCGCACACAAAAAACCGATTGGTGCACTCTGTATCGCTCCTGCAATCGTTGCCAAGGTCCTGGGCAATATAACGGTAACCATTGGTCAGGATGCGGCCACCGAAGCAGCCCTGAGCAAAATGGGGGCAGTCCACGAAAAAACCACCCATGGTGAAATTACCATAGACAAGGCGCACAATGTTGTTACGACTCCATGTTATATGCTCGATGCCCGGGTTGACCAGATCGGGGAAGGTGCTGAAAAACTTGTCATGGCAGTGCTCGAGATGGTCCAGCAATAAGGCGGTTTCTCGACATTTCAGGCCGGATCAAAACGAAAAAAATCACGTGCCATAGAACAAAGCAGCTTTGCACTGCTCATCTCATATTGAGAAATACAGCACGACCAAAGCCAATTTTAACTGTAAGAAGAAATACGCTTGTTTTTATTGAGAATTTTCAATATTACGCAAGGCCCATGCTGCCATTCCCCTGACGCTTTGATCTTTATCATGCAGGAAACTCCTGATTGAATCTATCGCTCTTTTATCCTGAAGTTCACCCAGAGCCAAGATCATCATTGACCTGACATAGGGCGATGGATCATCCAGGGCTGGAAGCAGCTTTGATATAGTGTGGGAAATATCTATCCGCCCGATCTTACCCAGAGCCTCCGCTGCATAAGCCCTTACATAGAGATTATCATCGGTGAGGCAGCCGCAAACCAAGGCAAGGGACTTTTCTTGATATATTTCTCCTAAGCCTTGAACTGCCTCTACCCTGACAAATGGATCTTGATCATTGAGTTTTTGCAGTAAGATTTTTAATTGTTCCTTCTCGGCTAACTCTGATGAAATACTATTGAGATCAGAAGCTGAATCAGGCCTAAGATCCTCCCTGTCATCAACAGTTCCATGTATGGCTGCAAATGAGCTTCCTGAAAAGACAAGAATTGCGACCGATGCAATAATGAGAAATGCCGTTTTCATACCATTCCCTCCTTTATTGTTATGTATTTCATGTCGCCCATTAAAATTTGGACAATACTTCTCCCCTGGTGTCAAGAACAATTTTATACTTGCAAGGAGGAGTAATGGCTAAAAAAGCCAGTCGCTATTTAAGGCTGAATTAAAAAAAGAATACTCTATTGGGGCAGGAAATTTTTATTTTTCAGAGACAGGGAGCAATTCAAGGTTTTTCATTTTGGTCCGTAACTGTTTGCGGCTTATGCCAAGTAGAGCCGCTGCCCTGGATTGATTCCAGGATGTTTTATCAAGCGCCTTGATAATGGTTCTTTTTTCAATTTCAGGCAGGTTAAATTCCTTAATCTCGGGATATTCTTCACCTGCAAGCACTTGCATTTTCTTCGGCAGGCACTCAACATTTATCGTATCATGGGGGCAGAGTATTACCGCCCGTTCCATTACATTCTCCAGTTCACGCACATTGCCAGGCCAGTCATAGCTGTTGAGGGCAGCCAGCGCCCCATGCTCTATTTCGCGGATTTCCTTCTTGTTTTTTTCCCGGAAATGTTGCAGATAATGATTTGCCAATATAGAGATATCGTCTATTCTTTCCCGCAGGGGAGGGATACGTATAGTAATAACATTGAGCCTGTAGTAAAGGTCTGAGCGGAACTCATCGTTCTTCAGGGATTCTTCTATATTTCTGTTTGTGGCGGAAAGCACCCTGACATCCACTTTAATTTTTTCTTTGCCTGAGATTCTCCGTATTTCCTTTTCCTGCAGGAAACGAAGCAGTTTCTTCTGGAGGACGAAATCAAGGTCGCCTATTTCATCAAAAAAGGTTGTGCCGCCCTGTGCCATCTCTATTAAGCCGAGTTTGCGCTCGACTGCGCAGGTGAAAGCTCCCTTTTCATAACCGAACAGTTCACTTTCCATGAGTTCTGGAGGGATGGTCGTACAATCAATCGGGATAAACGGTTTATCAACCCGCAGGGAAGTGTAATGTATTGCCCTCGCAACGAGTTCCTTGCCGGTCCCCGATTCTCCCAGAATAAGAATGTTGGCATCCGTCTTGCTCACCCGCCTGATCAGAGAAAAAACCTCCTGCATTGCAGGGGTGCGGCCTATAATATTCATGAACTCAAGCTTAGCCGGGGCTGCTTTGCCTGTTTTTGGCATCCCGTTAACCAGAATATCATTGACCATTGATTCAAGCAGATTCATATCCACGGGTTTGGTGAGATAGGTGTAAGCACCTTTACGCATGGCATTCACTGCCAATTCAATAGTGCCGTGCGCTGTGAGAAGAACAAAAGGCAAATCCGGTGAAAGAGTCTTTGTTTTTTCCAGCAGCTGCTCCCCACTCATGCCCCCCATTTTGAAATCGGAAATAACGATTGAGTATTTTTTCTTTTTTATCAGATCAAGGGCCTCTTCGCCGGACCGTGCGGTATCAATCTCTGTCTTGCCTTTTTTCAAAGCAGCAGACAACACCTTCAATGAATTTACTTCGTCGTCAACTATCAGAATATTGTGCACCATAAACGCAACTCCTAATCATTTAGCACAAGGGTGAAGGTGCTGCCCTTACCCGGTGTGCTCTCAACGGTAAGATTGCCCCCGTGTTCCCGGGCGATCTTTTTCGATATGGCCAGACCAAGACCCGTACCACGGGTCTTGGTTGTGAAAAAAGGATTAAAGATATTGTGGATAATTTCCGGTGAAATGCCCTTGCCGTTATCTTCGACTTCCAGATACGTTTTATCTCTCTTATGCCAGGTTCTTACCGTGATTACACCGTGTTCATCAACTGCATCGAGCGCATTGATCAAAAGGTTGATAATGATCTGTTTGATCTGGTTATAATCGCAGTCGACCAGGGGCAGGTCTGCGGCCAGGTCTTCATTTAATGCCACCTTAAGGTCTGGTGATTCTTTGCTGAGCAAGTAGAGCGCCTCTTTCGCGCATTTGTTTATCTCTACTGGTTGGGGATCGGGTTCAGCGGTTTTGGAAAAGCTCAGCAAGGTGCTGGTCAGGTTGTTTATACGGGAAACCTCGCTGGAGATAACTGTTACAAATTCTTTAACCAGACTGCCCTTTACGTTTTTGCCTATATAATTTGCGGCGCCGCCTATGGCATTGAGCGGGTTCTTTATTTCGTGTGCCAGGGTTGCTGCAAGTTCGCCGGTTGCAGCCAGCCGGCACATCCTCTCCTGTTCCTCGATGGCGTTATCCAGCCTGTTTAACATTTCATTAAAGGCATTCGAAAGTTCACCTATCTCATCATTACTCTGGATAGGTATGCGTTGCACCTTGCTCTCTCCCACCATTCCGTCAACTGAGCTCTTCAGCTGCAGAATCGGGCGAATCAACCTGATGATCATGCCCAAGCCGAAAAGGAGACCGGAAATAAGGGTGATGAGAAGGAGGAGAAATACAATAAAGCGGCGTCCTATTATGGTTACCGGGGAAATATTATCGTAAAAGACAAAGGTCCCAAAGAAGAGGAGCGGAATCGCGGTAAGAATGGAAAAGGCGGCCAGGGCCCTGTAAAGGATAGAACCCTCCATTTTGAGTAATTCTGTCCTGCTCATGCTAAAAAATAATATTACAAACCCAAGCGGTCTCATTATGTGCCCATGGAGCCAGACCGTGGATCCAATAGGCGCTGGGAAAAAAAGAAAAATTGCACCGATACAGATAATAAGATGGCCAACTGCCGAAAACAGGAACTGCTTGCTTCGCCTGCGGTAAAATGTACCGATATAGAGCATGCAGACTATGCCGGAGAGGTAAGCGATCAATATCCAGACAAGAGGCCGGAATTGCCCGAAAAGAGGAAACTTTTCATAGGCCATGGGGTGCAACAGGGCCAGCAGAGGAATGTAGAGCAGGGGCAGAGCTATTTTGTTCTGCGGATTTTCAACGGAAATAGCTATGATTAGGATGAAAAGTCCAAGGCTGTACCCCAATAGTGTATGGTAGAGAAGATTCAGGTCAGAATCTGTGGCATGGATCAAGGCATGGATCAGGCTGCTGCTTCCGAGGATAATAAAGCTGGCACCTACAAGAAAGATCCTGCTGCTCTTGATCTGGTTCCTGCTTATTTTAAAGCCGCTGGCTCTGAATGCCCTTATCGCGATCAACAGACATATTATGCCAATAAGAATTTCCTCAACGTTATGATACTTGAGCAGGAATTCTTTTGAAAATATGTCGTTTGTTAAAGAATAGATATCTTCCATTTCGCTCTTGTTTTACGAAGTTGTCCCATTTGGGACAACCAAGTTTAACAGACTGGTAACAATTAAACAAAAAAAATGGGCTGGATCTCGCTCAGTCAGCAGGCAAACATCATTTTTACCAGGCATTCATGGCATTGTTGTTGCAAGGAAAATGCCACATTCAAAAAACCTGCACAAATGGTAACACACAAATAAAGGTGAAGATTTACAGTCGGTAAATAGGCTGTGAACCTTCATGCCATGAAATGAAAAAGAGGTTATAAAATCCTTTGCTACGATTTACCAGAACAGAATGGCTGCTGCTTGTTTTATTCTTAACGCTGCTGATTTTTCCCCTGCAGTACATCAGTCGCTCACTGGATATGAGCACTCTGACAAGCTGGCGTTGGGTTTTTGCAGACAAGGGGCCGGGCAGCGTTTTTCTGCTGTTATTACCGGCGCCCCTGCTGGCTGTGCCGCTGTCCAGCTCCAACTTGCCGGAAAAACACCCTGCCGTTTCCCTCTTTCTTCTATCAGTGCTCAGCTGTCTGCCATTCATAAACAGCCCTGAATACCTGCTGGACTCGGCAAGATATTTTCTGCAGGCAAAATACCTGAAAGAGTATGGCATAAGTGAATTTTTCCAGGAATGGGGTGGAGAGATCACTGCATGGACCGACCTGCCCCTTGTGCCGATGTTCTATGGGATTCTCTTTAGACTGTTCGGGGAAACCAAACCGGTCATTGCGATATTTAATGTGCTGCTCTTTGGTCTCATCCCAATAATCACTTATTTAATCGGCCGGCTCCTGTGGGACCGGACAACAGGCTTTCTTGCCGGTGTATTTATCATTGCATCCCCTTATCTTCTCACCCAGGTCCCTCTCATGCTGGTTGATATTCACGTCATGTTCTTCCTGCTGCTGGCAGTGTACACCTTCCTGTACGCTCTTGAGCGGGGCGGCTTTGTTTTAACGCTCGGTGCTGCCATAGCCATCATCCTTGCCCTATTCTGCAAGTATTCAACTTGGCCTATGCTTGGCGTACTTGGCATCATCGCACTGATCAGGATAGATACACAGCCCAGGATAGTAATAAAGCGCTCACTGGGTGTGGCAGCTCTGACAGGTATGCTGCTGGGGATTATTTTTATGTGGAAGGGTGCCTTGATCTTAGAGCAGATCAATGTCCTGCGCACCTATCAGCTATCCGGGTTAAAAAATTGGCAGGAAGGATATGTGGCAGTGTTTTTCTTCCAGGCCCATCCATATATATTGCTGGCTTCATTCTTCGGATGCTGCCGTGCTGCAATCAATCGTGACAGAAAAATATTTATTGTTGTCTGGTTCGCTGTCCTGGTGTTTTTCCTGGAACTGAAAAGATTACGGTATCTCCTGCCTCTTCTGCCCTTTCTGTCTTTGACTGCCGCTTACGGCCTGCAGGCGATAACCCATGCCCAGGTCAGGAGATACATCGCTTACTGTGGCGTGTTGTCTTCACTGGTGATCGGTATTTGGGTATACAAGCCGTTCCTGGCAATGACGAGTGTGTCGAATCTGAAAAATGGAGGCAGATTTTTGAATACACTTCAAACTGAAGCCGTTGAAGTATATTGTCTGCCCCAAGTGCATTCTCTTGGTAACACCTCTGTTATGGTCCCTATCTTGGATCTTTATACAGACAAAGAAATTTACCAGAACCAAACCTGGAACTCTGAAGAAGGATACCGGAGAGCGCAGAACGCTTCATTGCGTTTTACCTGGGAACTCAAGCAACCGGCTTACTACCGGGACATAAAATATGCTGACCTGCAACTCCCTGTTGTAGTCATTTCAAGCGAACCAATCAGCAGCATGCCGGAGCAGTTGGCACAGAAATATCCATCCAGCAGGGTGATCAAAAAGTTTACCAACAGCTCCAGGGTGTTCCGCTACCAGACCTTTATTACGATCTTTGATACGATTTAATTCCCTCTGCCCTCCCAATATTGTCCCAAACGGCACAATTCTACGTAATAGGGTGTGCCGATCAGGACAATTATCTGATAAAACACAAAGCTGTCCTTTGACCGGCAACCTGTGCACAAAATATCTCAAAAAAACCCTTACGGCTTATCAGGGTTGTTTTCAGGGCTTTTTATAGAATCCGTCGGGATCTCATTCAAGAGCATGTACCACAATGTGGCACGAGCCTTGCAGGGTATAATTATACATTTTATTAACAATAAGCGTCAAATAATTATAGAAAATTAGAAACAAGTTTACAGAAAAGGAGGTGGCAGGTGGACGCCATAGTCACAGGAACACTAACAGAACCCAAGTCAACAGATTGCTGTAGTGAAAGCAAACCGATTGTTCAAACTGTGCCGCGGAAAAACATTATGTGGGTTTATATCATTGTGGGCTTTTTTGGCCTGGTAAGCATTGCCACCTATGCCATGCACGAGTATTACCTTTATCTTTCCGCTTATCTCTGGTTCGGTTTTATTTACGGTATGTGCCTGCAGTATGGCCGGTTCTGTTTTGCTTCCGCATTCCGGGACCTGTTTGCGGTCGGGGTGCCGCGCATGGTGGTCGGCATCATGATTGCCACCGTTCTCTTCTCAATCACCTCTTCCCTGGTAGCCGCAACGGGCTGGTCCACCTTCCATGCCGCGCCCTGGAGCGTCCATGCCGTTATTGCCGGGATCATCTTCGGGGTCGGCATGGTCTTTGCCGGCGGCTGTGCTTCCGGTTCACTATACAAGGCCGGTGAGGGCAACGGTGTTTCAATGCTGGTCATCCTGTCCATCAGTGTCACCCAGGCGGCCTTTGTAGATGTTGGCGGCTGGGCCAATAAGCTGGTACCAAAATCCTGGGCCGAAGCCGCACTCACCAAGGGTCTGCCAAGCTCCATCAATGTTTCTGACGGCTGGGTTGACCAGTACCTGGCCGGCTATGTCTGGGAGCAGCCGGTAATTACCTTTGCCAAACTCCTCGGCCTGGATGACCATTCCCTGGTCGGTGCCCTGTATGCCAACACCTTCGTAGGCGTTTTTCTGCCGGCGGTTCTCCTGTTAATCATAGTTTACATTTTCTGGTCGCGTAAACGGTACGTCATGGACCTGAAAACCAACGAGGGGCGCAGTGCAGGATTAGCTGACCACGTGCGGGGCTTCTGGTCCATGATAATATCCTCCAAGCGGACCGCAATTGCCGGCCTGTTCCTCGGTATTGCCTGCGGCCTGCAGATGTTTGTCATCGAAGGCTTGCGCATGAAATTCGGTGTCAAGAATGCCGGCACCATCCTGCAGCGCATCGGCTTTGATTACGGCATCTCCGCCAAAGGCACAGTTTTTGACCCGGGCTACTGGTATGTCACCACCCAGGAGGCCCAGTGGGTTGGATGGGTGGCCCAGAAGCTGGGTTTTAACAACATGGACAATATTTACTTTGGCTGGGTGAACGGCATCCCCAGTCCGGCCATTAACCCGGCTGACTGGATGTCGGTGGCTCTTATCGGCGGCGCTGCTGTAATGGCCCTGATGAATAACGAGTTTAAGTGGAAAAAACCCACCAAGGAGCTGGCTATATGGGCCCTGATCGGTGGAGCCCTGATGGGAATTGGTTCCAGGCTGGCGCTTGGCTGTAATGTCGGGGCCTTTTTTGTCAGAACCGCCAACGGTGATGTTTCCGGGTGGTCTTTCGGTTTGGGTATGATTGGCGGCGCCTTTATCGGCGTGAAATTTTTCAACTGGTATACGGAAAGGAAAATGGCCAAAGAAATGGCCAATATCGATTTTGACTTATAAATTCAATACGGGAGGTTCCATATTATGGCAATGCAATTTAAACAAGTAGAACATGGATTATATACCCTGGATGTTACCGGCTATGTCTGCCCCCATCCCCAGCTCTATACAAAGAAAGTTATGGAAAAACTGCACAGCGGCGACAAGCTTGAGCTGGTTTTTGACAACCCCTCTTCAGCAGAGTCCATCTCTGCCATGTGCACAAATGAGGGCAACCCGGTTCTCGATCAAAAGAGGGATGGGGCTAAATTCATCTTCACAATTCAAAAAGCTTAACAGGATTATGCTGGATACCTTTTTAGGCTCGAAAACAAACGAGGCCTTTTAATAAGGACTGTAAAGAGGACAGAAGAATGGAAAAGAAAAACCTATGGATGGTAATAATTATCGTTGCAGGCTTTCTCGGTTTCATGATGGGGTACAGTGTTCCACCTTTTCTTGAAGTTGGTTTTGGAGACAATATTGATCTGCTTGAAGAGGGTGCCCCGCTGCCAGACGATATTTTGAAACAGTATGAGCATTTATACGAAGATGAAGAGGAAGAATAGGAAGGTGCGGCTATGAAAAATACATATTGGCTGATTTTGACGATTCTAACACTGAGCCTCGGCTTTGCCGGCGGCTATGCGGTATCGGCCCACACCGGTACGGAACCCGGGTACTTCGGTGCTGTAGAGGCAGCCGGCTATGGTGGTGCCGCTGAAGAAAAGATCGAAGGCCTATCAGATGAAATACAAGATTATTACAAGACACTCGGGAAATAACAAATGGATAAAATACTCCTTGCAGTTGATGACACAAAAGGGTCGGAGTCCGTGGTTGAGATACTCAATAGCCTTCTGGGCGATTGTGTCGGCGGCGGTTGTGTTCCCAAAAACATTATCCTGCTCTATGTCGAAAGGCTGGAGGGACGTTCGGTCATGGGCGGACTCCTGCTCAGCACTTCCGAAACGGAAACCCTGAAGGAATCACTCAAGGGCACCGAGTACCAGGAAAAACTGGACCAGCATGCTGAAAAAGTGCTGCACTATTTTAAAGACCGTTTGGAAAAGCGTGGATTCTCAGGAGTAGATTCGCTGGTGCGGCAGGGGCATCCGGCTGAAGAGATCCTGAAAGCTGCCGAGGAGAATGGAGTTGAGATGATCATAATGGGTTCCCGGGGGAAAAGATTACAGAATCTCTGGATGGGGAGCATCAGCAGGGAAGTGGCCAATAATGCAAAAATGGCTGTTTTAATTGCCAGGTAATGATCCGTTAATTTACCCGGGATAAAAGCGGTGTGAAGAACTGACCAATAAGGATATTTGTCGGGTATTGACAC
This sequence comes from Desulfobulbaceae bacterium, assembly GCA_002868955.1. Lineage (GTDB taxonomy): Bacteria > Desulfobacterota > Desulfobulbia > Desulfobulbales > BM004 > BM004. The sequence continues at coordinate 12,525 of PKTW01000164.1, read as the reverse complement.
TGCAAATAACAAAAAATTTTAGGAGGTACACTATGCAGAAAAAAATGAGAATATTGATTATGGCGGGAGTCTTTCTGCTCCTTATGACAGGTATGGCAGTTGCTGCCGAGTGGACCAATCCGGACCTGCTTATTACCCCTGAAGCATTAGAGAAAAACATGGATAAACCTGACTGGGTGGTTATTGATTCCAGGGATTTGAAGGATTACGCCAAGGGCCATATACCAGGAGCCATCAGCCTGGGCAAACGGGTTAAAAAGGCATTGCGTGACCCGACTTCAAGGGTATTTTCCGATGTATCAAAATATGAAAGCCTGCTAGGCAAAGCCGGGATCGACAATAACACTCATGTGGTTTTCTATCACGGCGATATAAAGACCCTGACCGATGCTTCGGTGGGTTTCTGGGTTATGGAATATCTGGGCCATGACAAGGTGCACTTCATGGACGGCGGCCTGGAAGCCTGGCGTAATTCAGGCTTCCGCCTCGAAAAGGAACCGACTATAAAGGAACCAAAGACATTCAAAGCCAATGTGGTTGCAAACCGTTTGGCAACTACTGATGAGATAACTGATATAGCAACAGGTAAAACAAATGGTGCCCAACTCATTGATTCCCGCAGCTCAAAGGAGAATGCTGGGAGTGATATCCGGGCGATAAGGGGCGGCCATGTTCCCAATACAACAATCAATGTCTCACACAAGGATACCATGCTCCAGGAAATGGACAAGAAAACCGAAAAGATGGAAGCCACCGGTTTTATGGATTCTAAGGGATTGCAGGAAAAATTCGGCACTCTTGATAAGAGTAAACGCACCGTCGCATACTGCCAGACCGGGACCCGTTCCACCCTCACCTATCTGCAATTGAGACTGATGGGTTTTAAAGACCCGGCCAACTGGGATGAATCCTGGAGGGTCTATGCATCCGATCTGGGTGCCAACCGTCCGGTTGTCGCTTCAAACGGTCAACAATGGTATAATTTTGACGGTGTAAACAAGAAACTCAAAGCACTGGAGAAAAAGATCAAAAAACTTGAAGAGGCCATAGAAAAAGAGGATAATAAAGACTAGATCTCTTTAAAAATTTGCCAATACCGAAAGAGCCAGGCGAGAAGAAAATCGCCTGGCTCTTTTTTTATCAACTTCATCTCCCGCACAGCCTTTCCCACCTGCCACATTGTGGCTTTACCTTGAAATGCCAACTAGAAAAGAAGCTTGACATGGGTATTTTTACCAGTATATACATTAGATTTGAGAATGCCTAACCAGGCTGTATGGCAGGGAATAGCGTTTCGGGATTGTTCAATTATCTATACACCGAAAAATTCGGTATTATTGATAATAGGGCATAAGCGCTAACCACTTCTGGTCATTCCTTATGAGCAAGCAAGTCATTACCGTAGCCTTTGTCGGTGGCGGGAAAGGATGTTATGATATCCTGCACCATCTAAAGTCCTATCCTCCCTATCATTTCAAACCACAAATAATTGGCGTGGCAGACCCAAATATTGAGGCAATTGGCAGACGCCTGGCAGAGCGTCTCGGCATAGCAACCACTTCTGACTGCCAGCCCTTTCTGCAAAACAAAGAGCTTGACCTTATCATAGAGCTGACTGGAGACGACAGGGTGCTCGCTGATATCCATAATAACAAGCTTGCCAGCATCAAGGTCCTTGATCATGTCGGGGCTTTATTCCTCTGGGAAATTATTGCTATTCAGGATGAAAAACTTCGCCTGGAAAAAAAAGTGTCCCATCTGGATACAATGGCAGCAATTGGAGAAATTTCTTACCGCATGACCCATGAGTTACGCAATCCTCTCATGATCATCGGTGGTCTTGTACGTAGGATGATGACAAGAATTGACCTGCCGCACGGTTCCAGAAAACAGCTGAAACATATCAGTCATCATGTGCAGCATATCGAGGAGTTGATAAGTGATATCTGCGACGTGGTTCGCCCTCTGAAACCTCAATTCAATCTAATCGATATGAACGATTTTGTTGAAAGTTGGTGCAAAGTACTAAAAACTGAAACGCGACTTTCCGGCGTGGCAGCGGATTTTGAAATAGATGATGAGCTGCCCGCAATGTATATCGATTGGTCACTGATGCGCCAGGCTTTCTGGCACATTTTTGAAAACAGCCTCGATGCCATGGCCGATAGTGGAGGCAAGATTACTATCAAGGTTTTACTGTGCTGGGATAATCTTCATATTGAATTTATTGACTCGGGGGGTGGTTTCAAAGAGTTGTCGTCATCTCAGGCTATGCATCCTTTTATGACTACTAGACCAGGAAAAATGGGCCTGGGGCTCGCGTTGTGCAAGCAGATAATCTTTGATCACGGGGGTGATTTAGAAATCGTTAATGAAAAAAATAAAGGAACATCTGTTATAATAAAGCTGCCGTTCACTTTAACACGACCAGCAGCACGAGCTTCTGAATTTTAAAAGTCAAATGGGCCATACTCCTGCTAGGGTTTAAATCATGAGAGAAACCATAAACATAAAATACACCCTTGAATCCACTGACATAGATTTCAGTATTGACCTGGTTTTTGACAGGATGGATTTTTCTCTTCTCAATCTCAATGATGGTGAAAAAGATTGGACCCGGCTTGCTTTTCACAAGTGCAGCCATTGCCCCCTCAATTCGGAAGAGTGCCCGTTCTGTCCACTTGCACGAGCCATAGACAGTGTTATATCGAAAATACATAATTTCCTGTCCTATGATGAAGTCCATGCCGAGGTTGCATATAACAACAGGGTAGTTTCAGCAGATATGACGTTGCAGAGGGCTTTAAGTTCATTGCTTGGGCTGATCATCCCTGCCAGCGGCTGCCCTCATACCAGATATTTCAGGCCCATGTCCAGGTACCATCTGCCTTTTGCCGACACGGAAGAAAAAATTTACCGGGCAACGACAATGTTTCTCCTGGCACAGTATTTCATCCACAAGAAAAGCGGCTGCATCCCAACGGATTTCAGCAGGCTCGAAAGCATTTACAGCAATGTCCATATCGTCAATACCCAGATATGTAAACGGCTGCGTGCATTCTGTGAAAATGACTCCACCCTGAATGCCATTACCATCCTCGATACGCTGACAGTCTCGCTTCATTCAGCGCTCAAGCATGACCTGGAAAAGTTTGCATCTTATTTCTCCGCATTCAGTGAAGGTTCTGTTCCCCCAACAAATTAGGCACCCAATATTGGGAGGTGCATCATATGAAAACAATAAAAATATCCAGCCAAAATTTAAGCAGAAAGCAGCCCCTATTGCCAGCAATAGCAATACTTATGGTTTTAGGTTGTTTTTCTCCATCGCAGGGAAACGAAAATAATGAAGAGCCCATATACGTCGGTTCACTGGCTTGCAAAGACTGTCATCCTGAGGAATACGACAATTTCATGACATACGCCAAAAAAAGCACATCATTTCAAAGTATTGAGAAACAAATGAGACACCTTACTCCTGACGAGATCAAGCAGTGCTATCCCTGTCACACCACAGGCTATGGACAGCCAGGTGGATTTATCAGCCTCGCAGAAACCCCGCATCTCAAGAATGCCGGCTGTGAGGTCTGCCATGGGCCAGGAGCAGAACATGCCAGGACAGCAGAACCAGGTGCAATAATCAGCAATATGAGCAAAAAAGATTGCGAGGTCTGCCACATTTCAGAACGTGTCAAAGCTTTCAAGTATAAACCCTTGATCCATGGCGGAGCGCATTAGGCTCTTTAAATCAATGATAGCAGGCTCCAGATAGATGACTGATAGCATAAAATACTTTATCAAGAACCGCTTGCCCGACTTTATTAGGAAAAAACTGGGCCACAGGATAATGGCGACCATTATCGTCTCCATAACCCTGGTCATGAGCTTTGAGATTATCCTGGATCTTTATTTTGGCAAAAAAGACGCCATTAAACTCATGGAAACGCTCAGTTTGGATCTTGCCGCTTCCACCTATTCCGGCATTAAATATCCCATGTCTGTCGGTGACAGTTCCGCAGTGGAACAGGTACTGACCGACATCCGTGAAAAAATGGAGGGCATCGAGGTCTTCATTTGCGATACCAATCAGCTCATCACCTGGTCGACGCACAGGGATAAAATTTACACAAACATTACTAATACGATAAATAATGCAGAGCCCATGGCGGCCTTAGCTCTTTTACTGCAATCCGGTGAGGCTCCGAAGGAATCGTTTGAGGCTGAGATCGACGGCAAAAGACATATCATAATCATAGAGCCGATTCTTAATGAAGAAGCCTGTTTTCACTGCCATGGTTCTTCCAGAAAGATTATCGGAGGCATGATCGTAAAAACCAATGTGGAGAGAGCCCTTAGGACGGTAACCGCAGCAAAAAACCGGACAATTTTAACAACCATCCTGGCCCTGCTTGCAATCATCGTCATAAGCTATGCCATGATTGAAAAATTTATCAGCCGCCGGGTGCAAAGGTTGGCAGGTGGAGTAAAAAAAGTCGCAGCAGGCGATCTGGACTTTGAGATTCAGGCCCGCTCTTCTGATGAAATTGGTGATCTTGCCCGATCATTTAACATCATGACCCATGAATTAAAAGAGGCAAGGGATGAAATTACCAACTGGACCCTGACGCTGGAAGATCTTGTGGAGGAAAGGACGGCCCAGCTGAAACGGGCACAGGAAAATGCCATACAGGCGGAGAAAATGGCCTCCATGGGACGCCTAGCCGCCATTGTTGCCCATGAGATCAACAACCCTCTTGCCGGCATCCGCACCTATGCCAAGCTGATGCTGAAACGGGGCGCCGAGCTTTTTCCCGGTGACGCCGTAAAGTACATTCAATATATTGAAACCATTGAGAGTGAATCTGCGCGATGCGGTGAGATTGTCAGGGGGCTGCTGCAGTTTGCCCGGCCCACCAAGCCAAAAATCGGCCAGCATGATATAAACACCCTGGTGGAGGAAACGCTGCGTCTTGTTCAGCACCAAATTGATCTACTCAATATAGAGATTAAACTGGAGCTTGCCTCGGAATCACCGCAAATAAGCTGCGATGACCAGAAAATAAAGCAGGCGCTCGTGGCACTGCTGCTCAACGCCTGTGATGCGGTGCAGAGTGACACCGGCTTCATTGACATCAGCACATACTTAATGGAAGAAAAGAAAAGGGTGGGAATTGCCATTAGTGACAATGGCATCGGCATGGATGAGGAGACCAGGTCCCATATGTTTGAACCGTTCTTTACAACAAAGACGGTTTCCCCAGAAAAGGAATCAAGCCTAAACAGCGGCCTGGGTGTTTCCGTTGTTTATGAAATTGTCAAATCCCACCAGGGAAGCATTGAAGTCGAATCCGAACTGGGGAAAGGCACCACCATTACCATTTGCCTGCCTCAGGAGCCTCCAGCACACAGAGAACAGGCATAATCCCTGCCCTGCATACCTGTTCTCTGCTACCAGAGAACAGGTATGCCCAGTACCTGCGAACAACCGGGACAGAACACGTTGCGCTTGATGTCAATGTCAGCAATGGAATTTGAGTAGCGCATTACGCACTCGAAATTATCGCAGTGTTTCAATCCGAGTGTATGGCCAAGCTCATGGACTGCTTCTTTTTCGCAGCGGTGCAGATAAAGTGAATCGTCTTCCGGCAGCCCGTAAAACTCCTGATGCAACCTGTGCCCGGACATCAAGGCACACCGGCCATTAAGCTGCGCCTCACCAAAAACAAAGGTAAGAATAGGGATGTAGAGGTCCACATCCATTATGCCGAGAATGTGCTGCTCTTGCCCAACGGCAAAGGGCAAGAGCTCCCGCAAAATTTCTGTTGAGTGGTATTGTTTGCGATCACTGCTGTAAAAAGGCTCCAGTCCAATATCTTCTGCCAGAACCCGGCACGGGACATGCAATATCCCCGGCAGGGACAAGGACAAAAAATCTGCGACATCGTACTTCATTGTGCCTATGGGAATGAGAACGATATTTTGCATCGGGCAGGAACTTACGGTTTTTTCAGATTGTATTTACTGATTTTATTATAAAGCGTCACCCTGTCTATCTGCAGAACGGATGCTGCCTTGCTTATATTCCATCCTGTCTGCTCGAGTACCTTCTTGATGTGTTTCCTCTGCAGGGATTCCAGCGAGTCGTCTGTTGTCGCTTCTTCTTCCGGGCGCGCATGAAAAAAGGGGAAGTCAGAAGGCTTGATTTCCTTTGCTTTGCAAACAACCACTGCGCGCTCAATGGCATTTTCCAGTTCCCTGACATTTCCGGGCCAGTCATAGTCTGCAAGAAGTTTCATGGCTGCTGGGCTTATCCTGGCAATGGGCTTATTCATCTGCGAGGTAAAAACGTTGAGAAAATTCTGGGCCAGAATCTCAATATCGCTCTTCCGCTCACGAAGCGGGGGAATCTCAATGACAAACACGTTCAGCCTGTAGAAGAGATCATTTCTGAACTCTCCCTTTTCCATGGCTGCTTCCAGGTCTTTGTTGGTTGCAGCGATTGTTCTGAAGTCCGCCTTGAGCTCCTTGCTGCCGCCAAGGCGAAAAAACTTTTTATCCTCCAGCACGCGCAAAAGTTCCATTTGTATCTTGGGGCTGATGTTGCCTATCTCATCAAGAAAAATGGTACCCCCGTCCGCCATTTCGAATTTGCCTTTCCGGGCATACTGGGCCCCGGTGAAAGCCCCTTTTTCATGCCCGAAAAGTTCGCTTTCAAGGATGGATTCGGGCAGCGCCCCGCAGTTGATGGTGACAATCGGCGCATAACGCCGCTTGCTGTTTGCATGGATAGCCCTGGCGACAAGCTCTTTCCCGGTGCCGCTCTCACCGCGGATAAGAACCGTCGAGCCGGTATCGGCAACAGCCCTGATATCTTCCATCATCTTCTGGATGCCCGAACTCTCGCCGATGATTTCCTTCGAGGTATAAACAACGTCAATGGTTTTTTTGAGGCTGGCGGTTTCTTCCTTTAATTTCTTGCGCTCGATGATATTCCGCACCATGAGGGCAAGGTAATCAGGATCAAAAGGTTTTGATAAATAGTCATAGGCGCCGCTTTGCATGGCTTCTACCGCTGATTCAACAGATGCGAAGGCAGTAATAATTATGATCGTGCCGTCCGGTTGAATCTCCTTGATTTTTTTCTGCAGTTCAAGGCCGCTCATGCCGGGCATTTTTAAATCGAGAAAAAATATATCCCACTTATTTTCAGCAAGTTTGGCCAGGGCTTCCTTGCCGCTGGACGCCACGCCAACGGTATACCCTTCATCCTCAAACCAGGCTGTCAAAGAATGCCGCACCGAAAATTCATCATCAACTATGAGGATCCGCACATTCTCATTTGAGCTTCCTTTTGTCATGACACAGGCTCCAATAATTTGTTATTCCCCTAAAAACCCTCATCCATCAAACTTCCAGAAAATTACCCCCAAAAATCTTAACTGGCATGATGACATGTGTAAAATATCTCTACACCTAGTGTAGAATTTTTCAACATATTTTTTATCCTTTCCGTCAAAAAAGTCAGCTTTGGGGATCTCATCGTAAGAGATTCCCGTTTTCAGATCAAGCCGGCTGAAAGATATTGTTTGTCAAAACAATAGGTTGTCCAATATCCGTTCAGCAGGCCACCGCAACTGGCATACTTGTTGCTATTTATGGAGGTGAATCAATATTCCATCGTCTCGTAAAAACTAAAAAAAATGTAGATTCGGCATTCTTTTTGGCACAACTACAGAATAAAGGAGAAACAAAATGGGCCCTAAAAAGAGCATTTTACTTGCCAGTATTCTTTTAGTCAGTGTGCTCGCTATCTCTTCAAATATACCTTCCGCCTCAGAGGTTCCTGGAGTAATTGAGCTGGACGGCATTGGTAATTTATACGGGCCGGTAACTTTTGATCATATTATGCATATGGACATCGCTTCCTGTGCAGCCTGCCATCATCACACAACCGGCATGCCGACAGAGGATGAAAAATGTGTGCAATGTCACGCGGACAGCTGCACATCATGCGAGGTAGCATGCATAGACTGCCATTCAGCCTGTCCCGGATGTGCTGAGAAGGTAAAAGAATCGCAACAATCACAACTGTTTCATATTGACACGGCCGGCTTGACAAGGGCCTACCACTTGATGTGTGTGGGATGTCACGAAAAAATGGATACGGTAACGGGCTGCCAAGACTGCCACCTGAAAAAGGAAGACAGTTTATGCAAGGATTAGGCGGAAATAGCGGTTTCTTCCGACTGATTATAAATTGGTCGCTTGGCTCTGCAATAATACTAAATAAAGGATAGAGGCATGAAAACTACCAGAAGAAAATTTCTGCAGTTAACCGGGGTGGCAGTCGGCGCTGGTCTTCTTATGGGGCCGAAAAGCACTTATGGGGCAATAGCTAAGAAGGATAATTCGCAGCACTATGCCATGCTGAATGACACCACCAGGTGCAATGGCTGCCAGGCCTGTGAACGGGCCTGTGCAGATAAAAACTGTTTTCCGCTGCCTGAGGCAAAACCCGAGATCGGGAGCCCAAGAAGCTCCGGCACTGAAGTGCTCACGGTTGTTAATGCTCATTCCACAAAAAATAAAGGGATAGTTTTCGCTAAAACTCAGTGTATGCACTGCGATCAACCCGCATGCGTTTCCGCCTGCCTGGTAAATGCTATGTATAAAACTGACGAGGGCCCGGTGATCTGGCGCGAAGACAAGTGCATGGGATGCCGTTACTGCATGATCGCCTGCCCCTATGACGTGCCAAAGTTTGAGTATGGCAGCCTGAACCCGAAAATCAGAAAATGTATAATGTGTTATGACCGTCTCACCGAAGGCCAGATGCCGGCATGCGCTGAAGCCTGCCCCCAGGAAGCAATCCTGTTCGGTAAAAGGCGAGAACTGCTGGATATTGCCAGAAAGCGAATCTACGACCGTCCCACTGAATATGTCCGCCATATTTATGGTGAACACGAGGTTGGCGGCACCAATATGCTCTACCTGGCAGGTGTTCCTTTTGAGCAGTTGGGGTTCAGAACCGACCTGGGCACCACTCCCTACCCGGAATATACCAAGACATTCCTGTATTCCGTTCCCCTGGCACTGTTGCTTGCACCGGCATTCATGCTGGGACTGCGCCATGCCACAAAGGGAAAAGGCGACAAGGACTAAGTTAAAACAATTCTTTATGGCGGCTGTTAAACAATAAAGGAGAATAAAAGTGAACACTACAGACACTTCAACACCAGCATACAGAAGGGTTGGGCAAGACCTGTGGGAATTTCTCCGGGAAGAACTCAAGCCCAAGGGCAAGCTGCTCACGCCATTTAATCTCATTTCAGGACCGATTATTCTTCTTGGTCTGGTTCTTATTATCCTGCGCTTTACTAAAGGGCTGGGCGCAACAACCAATCTCAGCCAGGAATTTCCCTGGGGAATCTGGATCGGCTTCGATGTTGTCACCGGCGTCGCCTTTGCTGCCGGTGCTTATATCGTGACCTTTATGGTTTATGTCCTGCGCATGGACAAATACCACTCCATTGTCCGGGCCACTGTCTTAAACGGATTTCTTGCATATGTCTTTTATGCCGGGGCCCTCACCCTCGACCTCGGGCGGCCGTGGAAGATAATCAACCCAATTATCGGCAACAGCTTTGGCGTGAGTTCTGTTCTTTTCCTTGTGGCCTGGCATTTCCTGCTTTACATGATGGCCCAGTTTATTGAATTTTCCCCTGCTGTCGCGGAATGGCTCGGGCTCAAAAAGTTGAGAAAAATACTGGGCTCTCTTACTGTAGGTGCAGTGATCTTCGGAATATGCCTTTCCATGCTGCATCAGTCAGGTCTGGGGGCACTGTTCCTGCTGGCTCCGGCAAAAATCCATCCTCTTTGGTACACGGAGTACATCCCGGTTCTTTTCATTGTTTCCAGCGTCTTCGCCGGGATGTCGATTGTCATCATTGAAGGCACCATCAGCCATCGTGCTTTCAGTCATCTGATAAGTACTAAAAACCATGCCGAACACATGGATATCATGGTGGGACTCAGCCGGCTGGCAGCAGCTGCCCTCTTTGTCTATTTCTTCATGAAAATCCTGGTGCTGGTCCACTCCATGCAATTTCATTTACTGATGACGCCCATGGGGTACCTTTACCTGGTTGAGGTCATAGGGTTTGTGGTTCTGCCGTTTCTGATCTTTGTAACAGGCGCAAAAAACCGCAACCGGAAACTATTGCTGAGCGGGGCTATCATCAGTGCTGTGGGTATAATTTTGAACCGTCTCAATGTCTCTGTTATAGCATTTAAATGGTACGCACCCGGGCATTACGTGCCTTCATGGATTGAAATTGTCATCACCCTGGCTGTTGTCTTTGGTGAAATCTGGGCTTTCCGCTGGGTAGCCAACAGGATGCCTGTGTTCTCCGAATCACCCCGGTGGGTGAAAACTCTGGATGATGAAGTTAAGCAAACTCTACCGGCTGGCGCAGTCGTGCAACCAGTAAAAAAATAGAAAAGCTTTCATTGAGCTGACACAAAATTTTCGAGGAGGAAGCACAATGGGTAACTTAGCCATATATGCAACAAAAGGATTTGAGTATCTGCTAATCCTGGGATTTCTGGCATTATTCACCGCCTTTTATCTCTACTTCACTTCGCAGAGGTTTGAGAAGGTCACTGCTGCCATCAGCTCAAGCGTCGATCAACTGGTCGACTGGTTCAGGGTCCCTGAAAACATCCTGTATCATCAGGGGCACACCTGGATCAGACCTGAAAAGTCGTCACCTGGCTTAGTAAGGGTCGGCATGGATGATTTTGCGCTGAAAATGGCAGGTCCAATGAGGCTCAGGAACAATCCGACTGTGGGAGCCATCATCAGGCAGGGGGAAAAGAGCTGGAGTCTGCAGGATGGCGAAAAATCCGTTGATATGCTTGCCCCTATAAGCGGAGAAGTGGTCGAAGTCAATATTGCCTTACTGGCAGAACTTGAAAAAACTGGCAATAATATTGAAGCGTTGGACGCCGATCCTTATGGCAAAGGGTGGCTGCTTAAAGTCATTCCCGAGAATTTTGAGCGGGAGCGTAAAGGCTTGCTGTCCGGTGATTTAGCCAAAAAATGGATGGAGGAAGTAGTAAAGCAGCTGCGCCAGAGGATAAACCCGGAACTTGGTGCTGTCATGCAGGACGGCGGTATCCCGGTTGCCGGAATGGCAAAGAATATCGATGCGGAGGAATGGGACTTGCTCCTGAGGGAGTTTTTCCTGACTTGACAGCTTGCTGCCAAATGCCCCAAGCCGATGTAAATGAGTGCAAGTTTTCCACAAATTGCGTGGTTTGGCAGTGCTGGACATCAAACCTGCATGCAGCAAAGGGGGAGAAAAAATGATCTTGGAAAAGAAGCTATTCGAAAGAATACCGGAACGGCTTACTGGGTGCAGAAAGATCGTTCCTGATGGCGAACAGGAATGTGTCTGGGCCGAGGCCGGTGTCATACCTTACAAGTTATGCGATTTGGGTTTTGATTGTATCAACTGCTCATTTGATATTGTCATGCGTGGGGGAAAAGAGTTGATCCCCAGGAGGGTCCTTTGCAGAGGCGGGAAAATATGCACCCACCGCTTTTACTCGCACTGCCACACCTGGGCAAAGGTCGAAGAAAATGCCTTTGTGCGCATCGGATTAGATGATTTCGGGCAGAATATCCTGGGGCCGATCGAGAAGATATGCCTGCCACTACGCGATGAAAAGATTGGCAAGAAGAGCATACGGCTTAAGGCGAGAGGCCTTAATATCCCCTTGATGCCACCTGTGGAAGGCTATGTGGAAAAAGTCAATGAAGATCTTACCAACCAGCCGCAGTTGGCAAATACGTCCCCATATGAAAACGGCTGGTTAGTGCTGCTGCGCCCAACGAGACTGGTGAAAAACCTCAAGAAGCTGTTTTACGGCGCCGCTGCCATACAGTGGTTTGAAGTCGAAATGTACAGGCTGGCTGCTTTGATTACCACCGAAATAAATCGTAAAGTGGACAAACAGCTAGGTATAACACTTCCCGACGGGGGTCTGCCGGATTTTGATATGCTGAACGAACTGCCACAGAGCATAACTAAAAGGGTCATGGAACAATGCTTTCTCTATTGCCATACCCATGACACATTTAAAGAATAACTTACCCAGTGGACTAAATGACTTGAACCTGCAGTGCTGAAAAATTCAACACACTGCTTAATTACTCAACAGCCTGCCTCATATAAATGATGTCATTACTGGCTGACTCTGTGCATTATAAAAATAAAAAATAAATTATTTCAACAGGTTAATAGAAATATTCTAATAATTCATCCCTTTGCAGAAATTTGGCACACATATTGTATTTATTAAAGTGAAAGCAAATTAAATCGAAAACCGCAGATCTTGATTCAGGTCACAAAGGGGCGACCTGGAAACAGCAAAAAGGATACACCGCCGGATAAAAGACTTAAAGGAGGCCAGTCATGATTGATCAAATAATTATAATGCTTACACAGGGTGTAGTCGGAT
>PKTW01000165.1 GCA_002868955.1 Desulfobulbaceae bacterium | reverse complement strand
GTCTCGCCAACAATATCTCCTAAATGCTCAAGAGCTGACTGGATATCAATTGCCAGAAGATCGGGAGAAATGTTTACATCCAGCCCCTGTTTGACCCTGCGGCACGCTTCGAGCCCCTTTTTCAGTGCATCCTTATGGCGCACGTTTGGGACTACTGCTGATCCGGGATCCCAGCCGCTTCCTTCTTTAACACCTGTAATCAAGGAAAAAATCCTCTCTTTCAATTCTTGTATGTTTGTATGAAACTTTGCAGATACAACAACCAGCTCTTCATTTCCCAGGCCAATCCTATACTGATCAGGGTGCGCTCCGGGGGCAATATCGATCTTATTGAGGATCAACAGCACCTTCTGTTTTTTGCTGTGTTGTTTTATGCTGCTGTATAGCGCCTGGTCCTCTTCGCTTAGGGGCTCAGCGGCATCAAGCACAAAGAGAACCAGGTCGGCAGCTGCCAGCTTGGCCCGCGCCCTCTGAATGCCCATTTCCTCGACAGCCTCACTTGTTTGCCTGATTCCCGCAGTGTCAACTATGCGAACAGGCATGCCTCTGATATTGATACATTCTTCAATAGTATCCCGCGTCGTCCCTGGAATGTGTGTCACGAGGGCCCTATCCTCATCCAAAAGAGTATTTAAAAGGCTTGATTTCCCAACATTGGGGCGTCCCAGAATCACGGCGCTGATACCCTCGCGAAAGATTAAGCCCTCATCTGCCCTGGCAATCAATGCTGCCAGGGGCTCCTCTACCTCTGCCCTAAGTTGATTTTTCAGGGCGGCAAAATCGAGAATATCAGTTTCGTCTTCGGGAAAATCTATGGCAACCTCAATGATCGCACGCATGGCCACGAGCCTCTCCTGTATTGCCGAGACCTTTTCATAGAGTCTGCCCTGCAGCTGTCCTATGGCCATGGCGCGCCCCACGTCTGTCTTGGCCTCAATAAGCTCCAGAACAGCCTCTGCCTGAGTGAGGTCGAGTCGTCCGTTCAAAAATGCCCGCTTGGTAAACTCACCCGGTTCAGCCAGGCGCGCATTACTTGCTGTTATGCTACTTAAAATTTCCTGCAGAACAAGATAGCTGCCGTGACATTGAATTTCGACCACATCCTCACGGGTATAGGTATTTGGGGCTCGCATAAAAACGGCCAACACTTCATCAATTGGCAAAGAATTGGCAGGATCAATAATCCAGCCGTAATACATACGGTGGCTTTTATATACCTGTGGTGACTCTTTATGCCGCTTATGGCGCGGCAAAAAAATTCTCTGTAGAATGCTGAGTGACAGGGGGCCGCTGACGCGGATAATGCCTATGCCGCCTGGTCCTGGCGGGGTGGCTATGGCAGCGATGGTTTCTGCAGTGCTGCTGGCAGGTGGGCTTTGCTCGAAGGGGCTCAACGAATCAATTATTTTAATGTGATAAACTGTTTTTGTTCTCTGTTCATTTCAACCACGGTTTTGCAGGAAAGTTCCTGCGCTGGTTGCACAATTTATGGAGTTCCACAGGGCGCGCCGTTAAATTACGGAACTCTCCCCCGGCGTTGGCCCTAACAGGCCGCAATTTATACGCGTCGCGGCTCCTTGAATACGTGATAAATCGTGCAAAGATTTGTCAATCACCTTCAAAGATGTGTATTGTTGTGATACATCAGTATTCTGCCATGAGGCTATTTCTTATCCTTGCCGCCCTTCCTTTTTTGGGCTGGACCTTTTCTGCCTTTACTGCCGGGGCGATAGATCAACACCTTTTTGAAAAGTCCCTCTCCCACACTCCGGCTGCGGACATCTTTGTCATCCTGCAAGGCAAGGTGAACAACGCGCCGTTCCGAAGGATTCAGAGATGGAATGGAGCCGGTTTTCCCGCTTTTCTTGACCTCAACAGCAAGCTCCAGGGCAAGCTGCTTCAACTCTTCAGTCCTGACAGCCCTGAAATCTCCTGCATCTAGCGATATTATAGCTTTTTCGCTATATTTTTTACCGACAATTTTACGCAGTAAATACTGCAGACTGTCAAGTATTTTGCCGTTCTGTTCAACGATTTCATTGACATATTCTCCCTTTATCTGCGCCGTGACATACTCCTTATCACTGGACACAGAAACCTCGGACGGATAGTGCATCAGCTCCAGGATTCGAACCAGGTCAACCTTAAGGTGAGCCAGCAGGTCCTCTCCGATTACAACGTCTTCCCTGGCTTCATTTGCCGCTTCCAGAGCCTTCTCAACAGGTTTGCCTTTTGCTGCTTTCTTTTTTTCTTTTACAGCTGTTATTTTCTTTTTTTCGATGGTCCTTTCTTTTTCGCTTTTGCTTTTGGCTGGTCGCCTGGGAGACTTTTCCGCCGCCTTCAGTCCGTCTTCTTTTTTCAAGGCAACCCGGAGTCGTGCCTTCTGCTTGCAAAGGCCAAAAATCCCTGAAGTGCCTGTTGTCAAAACTTCTATATCAAGATCTTCCTGGGACACATTAAAGGTTTTGCATGCCTTGCTGATAGCCTCAGCGACATCTTTTCCTTCAAATTCCATCTTTTTATGTAAAGGCATTCTGCTCCTCGCGTTTATTCAATCGGCTTACTGCTGATCTGTAAAATGTTGGCCGGCTATAATATATTATGCCGCCGCCTGCTTGTTGATTATATACTGCTGGGCTATGGACAGGAGATTGTTTACAAGCCAGTAGAGCACCAGGCCCGATGCAAAATTCAAAAACATAAAAGTAAAGATCACGGGCAGAAACATCATTATTTTTGCTTGGGTGGCATCTGCCGGGCTCGGTGTCATTTTCTGTTGCAGAAACATGGAGCCACCCATGAGAAGGGTGAGAACAGGGATGCCACCGAGATAGGGGATATCCATGCCTATCATGAGGCGATCCGGTGCGGACAGATCACTAATCCAGAGCATAAAGGGGGCATGCCTGAGTTCGATGGCCTGGAGCAGCACCTTGTACAGTGCAAAAAATACCGGGATCTGCAAAAACATGGGAAGGCAGCCGCCCAGGGGATTAACCTTGTAGGTCTTGTAAAGGCCCATCATCTCCTGGTTCAGGCGGGCAGAATCATTTTTATACTTTTCCTTCAGCTTTGCCATTTTGGGCTGAATTTTCTGCATATTTTTCATGGACTTAAGCCCTTTCTGGGCAATCGGCCAGAAAAGAATCTTGATCAGCACCGTGACCAGGATAATGGCAATCCCGTAATTCCCTACATAGCCATAGAAAAAATTCAACAGATACAAAGCTGGCCTGGCAAGCTTGTCAAACCAGCCAAAATTGACAACACGCTCCAGATCATGCCCGGCTTCCTTGAGGGTCGTTATTCTTTTCGGTCCGAAATATACCTGATAATTATACTGCAGGGCGCCAGCTGCCGCGATAATATCCTCAGGGCCCAGAAGGAGAGAATTAACTATGTCGCCCTCGGCAGATAACTTAAGGGTCTGGTTGCTTTGGTTTTCGGGGATAACCCCGGTCATGAAATATGTCCCTTCAAAGGCTACCCAGGTGATATTGCCCTGCAGGGTTTGGGCGGCCTCTTCAAGCTCCTTGGGTTTAACCTCCTGCAGTTTCCCGTCAAGCAAGACTGCGGGCCCGGAAAATAGATACCGCTGCGATATTGAACCGAATGGACGATTGGTGAGGCTTATAAAGGGAGAGCCCTGGAGAGGCGTTTCAGAAAAATTGTCAATACTAACCGACAAATTGATCAGGTAGCTATCCGGGGCAAACACCATGCGCCTGGTTATCTGCAGGCCTGAAGCGAGCTGAGCCGTCATGGTCAGTGTCTGGCTCTCTCCTGCTGCAATCTGAAGGGTCTCCTTATCTGCAACAAAAAGGGGCAGCTGGGCCCGACTGGGCTCAACGCCCCAGGTGAAATAAAGCGGGAAGTCTCTATAGGATTCCGTACTAATGAGTTCTTTCAGTTCAGCATCGGGAGCAGATGTTTCCCGGTAATTTTTCAGCTTAAAACTTTTCATGCCGCCACCGGTTTCTGAGATAACGGCTATATATTTACTGGTCTCAACGACAATATCCCTGCCCTTCTGGGCTGGAAGGTTCACCGGCTCCTCAAATTGTGCCGTTTGCTCAGCCTGAACAATTTCAGCTGGAGCAGGTGTTGGCTGTACAACCTGGGGAGAAATTCTTGGCTGAGGCGCTTGTTCAGCTGTAGTTTCGACTACGGGTTGTCTCTGCTCCTGTTCAGGCGCAACAAACAGGTACTGGTAGCCAAGCAGAATGAAAAAGGCCAGAACAATTGCCAATATAGCTCTATAATTATCCATTTAATATGTCCTTACGTCCCTCAAGTGGTCAGTGCAGTTTCCCGCCATTCCAGGCAGAACATTCCCTGGCTTATTTTACCGGGTCATAGCCGCCATCGCTGAATGGATGACAACGCAAAATTCGCCATAAGGCCATGAAAAAACCGCGGCCGGGACCATGGAGTCTGATGGCATCAATGGCATACTGGGAACAGGTGGGGGTGAAACGGCATGCAGGGGGAAAAAGTGGTGAAATCAGGAGCTGATACGCCCGGATGAGGAAAAGGAAAAAATACGTACCGCATTTCTGCAGAAAATTTTTCATTAATCTACTTTTTCCTGCATCAGACCTTCCCGTTCAAAACATTGTTCCTGGGTTGTAAAGAGTACGAAATAGAATCCTTCGTTACTGAAACAACGGTCTGCAGTTCTCAAGCAGGCGGCTTACGGCCCCTGCAACGTCCGCCGGATTTTCAAAACTAAAACCTTTCCGTACCGTTATAACTATATCCATGTAGGGCAACTCACAACTCTTGGAACTTTTTTCCTGCAGGAAACGTTTGTTTATCCGGAAGAATTCCCTGATGATTCTCTTGATCCTGTTTCGCTTTACCGCTCCCTTGAGCTGTCCATGAATACTGATTCCAAGCCGGTTTTGCGCTATTCCGTTCGGCAGTAAAATCAGGCTGAAATTTTCCCCGTGCACCCGTTTACCGTGCTGGTAAACAATATTAAATTCGCTTTTCTTTCTCAGGAGATAGGCTTTGGGTAACGATAGGGTATTCATGGCTCAACAGCTCAGGCCGGCACTGTCCATTAAAGAAAGGCCTGGCATCCTGTACAATTGCCAGGCGATCCTATCAAACGCTTAACCTTTTACGCCCCTTGGCTCTTCTGTTATTTATAACTGCCCGGCCTGCCTTGGTTCTCATGCGCAGCCGGAAGCCATGGGTTCTTTTCCTCTTAATGTTGCTTGGTTGAAATGTTCTCTTCATAACCTTTCCTTAAACGTCTATAATTTTCAAACATATATGAAACCCCTGCTAACACCTTAACCAAAAATCGTCAAAGTGCCCTGTGCGTGTGGTATTTTTGCAGGGGCAGACAGTTCGTTTCCGAAAAACCAATAAATAGGAGATATAACCATAGAAAAATATGGGTGTCAAATAAAAATCTTCTATGATAAAATGACTTGTTATTGTAATGGCGCTGTAAAGATTCTACACTTCTTGGCAGAGAAGCTTGCGCCAGTTTAATCAAATACTTAATTATTAATAAGGTTCGTCCCGTTACAGCACTTTGAATGTGGGAAATGCAAGCAAGGAGAAGAACCCGTGCCTATTTATGAATACGAACACCTCGGTGAAGGCTGTCAGCATGGAAAGCATTTTGAGCTGAAACAGTCAATAAAAAGCGACAAATTAACATGCTGCCCATACTGCGGCCAGGAAGTGAAAAGGCTGATCTCCCTTGTCTCAGTCAATACGCCAAAAGGAAACAGCGACCTTAAAAATATGGGCTTCACCAAGCTGGTGAAACGTGATGACGGCGTGTACGAAAATGTCACCGCAACCGGCAAAGAAAGCAGGTACTGGGATGCAGACAAGCCAGAAACCCGGCCCGATCTGAAATCCAAGATATCCGACTAAACCTCTTCTGTACCCATCAACTCTAACCTGTCTGCTCAGCGCTGCAATAAAAAAATCTATGGGCCACTCTTCCTCTCATTCTAACTTATCGATATTGTTGTCCAAGTGTATGCATGTTTGACTTTTGTCAGTCCCATCATATATAATGCCCGAACTTTTTTACAATTTTTGATACGGAGGCAACTCTAGTAATGCGCATAATGATTATTGGTGCCGGCCAGGTCGGACGTCACTTGAGCAGAAAATTTTCTGCCGAAGGGCAGGATGTTGTCCTGATTGACCGCAATGAGATCAGGCTTCGCCGCTTGGAGCGCGAGCTTAACATACTGGCGGTGCATGGCAGTGGTGCGTCAGTCAGGGTTCTGGAAGACGCAGGCATTGATAACACGGAGCTCTTTATTGCAGTCACGGACAGCGACGAAGTGAACCTCGTAGCCTGCCTCCTTTCCAAAAAATACAATGTCAAAAAAAGAGTGGCCCGGGTGAGGAACGAAGATTTTCTGTCGCCGGACGCACCGCTCAATGAAACTGCCCTTGGCATTGATATGCTGATCAGCCCTGACCGCGCCATGACAGCTGCGATCATGCAGTTGATTACTGTGTCCGAGGCATTTGATACTGCGGAGTTTGCTGATGGCCAGGTTTCCCTGCTGGGGTATGTAATACGCGAAAATAATCCCTGTGCCGGTTTGAGTCTGCAGAAACTCAAACAGCAGAAAGGGAGTTATCGTTACGTGGTGGCTGCCATCATACGGAATGAAACAACGATTATTCCCGGCGGCGACGACGTTATAGAGATTGGAGACAAGGTCTACCTGATGGTGCGGAAGCAGGACATTGCTGAAGTGGAGAACATGTTCAACCTGTCCAGCAAGCTCCCTGAGCTTGTTTTCATTATCGGCGGCGGTACCATTGGGTTCAATATGGCAAAACAGCTGGAGGCCCTGGGCATAAATGTCCGCCTGGTTGAAGAGGATGCAGATCACTGTGAATTTTTAACCGAAAACCTGGAAAGCACCCTGGTCTTGAATTTTGACGGCCTTGAGGCCAATGTTCTGTTGGAGGAGGGCATAGAAAAGGCGGACCTGATAATTGCTGTTACCGACAGTGATGCCATTAATATCCTGTCAAGCCTGCTGGCAAAACATCATGGCGCCAAGAAATGCATTACCAAGATCAACCGGCATGATTTTATTCCCCTGCTCGGCAAACTTGGTATTGACGTAGCCCTCAGCCCCAGAGAAGTGGCTGCTGATATGATCCTGCGCTTTGTCCGCAGGGGCTCCATTGTTTCTGTAACCACAATCCTGGGCAGTGATGCCGAGGTCATTGAATTGAAGGTGCCGGACCGCCCCAAGTTTAAAGATGCCCCGTTAAAGTCGCTCTTCTTTCCAAAGGGTGCGATTGTGGGCGCCATCGTGCGCGATAAGCAGATTTTTATACCCTCGGGCGAGACCACCCTCCAGCCTGATGATAACTTGATCATTTTCTTTACAAAAGAAGCTATACACCATGTTGAGGCTTTTTTTGAACATTCATGATCCTTTAATAATCAACCGGCTTATCATATCTACTGGCACAAGGCCTGTTTCTCACGTTTATTAATTGTTTAGCAAGACAAAAGACTCAATATGATCGTCAGGTGATATATGCGAACGGGCGGTGTACTAAATGTTCTGGGAAAACTGCTCCTGCTGCTTTCCGGTTTTCTGCTGACTCCCATTCCATTCAGTTACTATTATAACGATGGCATGGTGACGGTCTTTCTGCTGAGCTCGATTCTGGGGGTACTGTTCGGAGGCGGACTGGTCTGCTCGTTTGTCCCTGAAGAAGACCTGGGGTACCGGGATGGATTTGCTGTCGTGGTTTTCAGCTGGTTGGGGTTGGCCCTACTCGGCGCCCTGCCGTTCTACTTTTCCGGGGCCATGGATTCCTTTGTTGATTGTGTCTTTGAGTCCATGTCCGGTTTTACCACTACTGGATCAACCATCCTGACCCGGGTGGAAATTCTGCCCGAAAGCGTTCTCTTCTGGCGCGCCTTGACACATTGGCTCGGCGGCATGGGGATCATCGTCCTCACCCTGGCTATTCTGCCGCTGCTCGGTATCGGCGGCATGCAGCTTTTTCAAGCTGAGATGCCCGGGCCTACCAAAGACAGACTGGCACCCAGGATTCAGGATACTGCCAGAATACTCTGGTCTGTTTATGTCCTGTTCACGGTCACGGAGGTACTCCTCCTGATACTTGGCGGGGTCAGCTTTTTTGATGCTGTCTGCCATTCTTTTGCTACCCTTGCAACTGGCGGCTTTTCTACACATACCTCGAGTGTTGGTTTTTTTAATTCGGTATATGTCGAATCTATAGTAATATTTTTCATGTTTGTGGCTGGCGTCAACTTTTCCCTGCATTACCAAGGACTGCGCGGTCGTCTTTCATCTTATTGGCAGAACGAGGAATTCCGCTTTTATGTGCACCTCACTGCTTTTGCAATTGTTATCATAGTCATTTTCAATCTCATTTATGGCACCTATGCCAGTTTTGGTGAGGCCCTGCGCACCGGATTTTTCCAGGTTACCTCCATTCTTACTACCACCGGTTTCGGAACTGCTGACTTTGATCAATGGCCTCCTGTGTGCAAAATCCTCCTCGTCTCGCTCATGTTTGTCGGCGGCTGTGCCGGATCGACCGGCGGCGGCATCAAGCATGTACGGCTTCTGCTGTTTTTCAAATATGCCAGGCTGCAGTTGAGAAACCTGGTGCATCCCCAGGCAGTTGGCGCGATTAAACTGGGCAAGGTGAAAGTGCCCCGCGAGGTGTTGATTTCAATTCTGGGATTTTTTGGCTTGTATATTGCCTTTTTCTTCCTGGCCACGCTGGTCATCACTGCTCTTGGGGTTGATATTGTCACGGGTGCTACCGCTGTTGTGGCTACTTTGAACAATATCGGCCCGGGCCTGAACCTGGTTGGCCCAGCCCAGAACTATGGTCACCTGCCTGCTTTCGCCAAGGTCGTACTTACATTTTGCATGCTTGCAGGCAGGCTGGAGCTCTATACGGTGGCTGTACTTTTAACCCCTGATTACTGGGCCATGGCAAGAAAACCTGTTCTGCGCTGGAAGCAGGCAGCAAAGCAATCCACCCCCAAATAAGATCTTATTGAACAATGTCATACGCGGCTAATGAATACGATATTCTGGTGATCGGCGGCGGCCATGCAGGGTGCGAGGCAGCACTTGCAGCCGCACGCATGGGATGCCGTGTTGCCGTCGCTATTATCAATGCTGACACCATCGGTGCCATGTCATGCAATCCTGCGATCGGCGGCCTGGCAAAGGGTCATCTTGTCAAGGAAATCGATGCCCTGGGTGGTGAAATGGCCAAAAACATCGATGCCACAGCTATCCAGTTCAGACGGCTTAATACCAGCAAGGGCCCTGCCGTCTGGTCATCCCGGGCACAG
Source organism: Desulfobulbaceae bacterium (assembly GCA_002868955.1). GTDB lineage: Bacteria > Desulfobacterota > Desulfobulbia > Desulfobulbales > BM004 > BM004. Next base: position 33,901 of record PKTW01000165.1, on the reverse strand, counting down.
GCTGACCGAATCCTTTACCGGTTGCGCATGAAATCCGTGCTGGAGCAACAGGAAAACCTTGATATAAAGCAAACGGTAATTGACAGTCTGGTGATGGAAAAAGGGCGCATCACAGGTGCCGTCACCTCCCTTGACGAAACCCTTATTCTCCGTGCTGTTGTCATCGCTACCGGAACATTTTTAAACGGCCTCATCCATATCGGCCTGAAAAATTTTCCGGCCGGCCGTATGGGCGACCCGCCCTCAACCAGGCTTTCTGAGTGGTTCCGCCAGACGGGATTTCTCCTGGGCCGAATGAAAACCGGCACCCCGCCGAGACTCGACAGCCGGACTATTGATTTTACGGAGCTTGAAGCACAATACGGCGATGATCCTCCAAATTTCTTTTCATTTACCAACGCAGACACCCCGGTCCCCAAAACTCCGAAACTGGACCAGCTGCCCTGTTATGTGACCTATACAAACAGCAAAACCCATGCGATCATCAGGGGTTCCATTAACCGCTCCCCAATGTATACCGGTATTATTGAAGGGATTGGGGCCAGATATTGCCCTTCCATTGAAGACAAGGTAATGCGCTTCCCGGGCAAGGACCGGCATCAGATCTTTCTGGAACCTGAAGGTATTGATACGGTCGAAGTATACCCCAATGGTGTCCCCACCAGTCTGCCCCTTGATACACAATTGGCCATGGTGCGAAGCATAAAGGGGCTGGAGCAGGCCCAGATAATCCGGCCCGGGTATGCCATTGAGTATGATTATGTCGATCCCCTTGAACTGCACCCCTCCCTGCAAACCAAAAGGGTGGAGGGGCTCTTTCTGGCCGGACAGATAAATGGCACCTCAGGGTACGAAGAGGCCGGGGCCCAGGGGTTGATGGCCGGCATCAATGCGGTCCAATATGTGCGCAACGAAGATCCGCTTATACTGGACCGCTCGCAGGCCTATACAGGTGTCCTGATTGACGATCTGATAACCCTCGGCACCAAGGAGCCATACCGCCTTTTTACCTCCAGGGCTGAATACCGGTTGCTCCTGCGGGAAGACAATGCTGATCTGCGGCTCCGGGATATCGGTTACCGGCTGGGTTTGGTTGACGCCAAAACCTACAAAAACTTCACGGCAAAACGGGAAGCCATTGCAAGAACTATGGCAAAACTCGCCAAGATCATGATTAAGCCTGGCCCAGGGATTAATTCATTGCTTGAAGGTCTGGGGTCGGTGCCTTTGCGGCAAGCCTGCAGCCTGCAGGATCTTCTGCGGCGTCCGGAACTCACCCTGGAAGGCCTTGAGTCCATTGCCGAACTTGGCCAAGAACTTTCAGCGGCGGTAAAGCGTGAAGTTCAGCTACAGATTAAGTACCAGGGATATATAGACAGGCAAAATGAACAGGTGGATCGTTTCAGAAAAATGGAATCCATAGGCTTGCCGGAAAACATGGCCTATGCCGGTCTTGCAGGGCTTTCCACCGAGGTCATTGAAAAACTCACAAAGATACAACCGCGCTCCCTGGGCCAGGCTTCCCGAATCTCAGGGGTTACTCCGGCTGCCATCTCTGCCCTGCAGATACACCTGCGCAAGCAGGGTTATATTTGATAAGAAGTGACTAAAGTGAGCTAAAGTGACTAAAGTGAGCTAAAGTGTGGAATAAGCTAAAGTTACGAGTGCCTAAAGTTTATAAAATATTTGTTCCATGACTTTATCTCACTTGTAACTTTTCACTCCTCACTTCTCGCTTTTCACTTTTCACTCGGAGCCTGTAACTTAATACACATATTCATGATGACTTTTCCCAATATAGATCCTGTTATCTTCTCCATTGGCCCCTTGCAGGTCCGCTGGTATGGACTGATGTATGTCCTGGGGTTTGGTGCCTCGCTGCTTCTCGTCAAACACCAGATAAAAAAAACCGGTTTTAAAGAGCTTGATCTTCATTTTGAAAACCTCAACCTGGTCCTGATCATTTCCCTGGTCCTGGGTGGCAGGCTCGGATATGTGCTCTTTTATAATTTACCATACTATCTCGGTCATCCTGCCGAAATTCTGGCTACCTGGCAAGGGGGCATGTCCTTTCATGGCGGCATGCTGGGGCTAATTCTCGGGGCTGTCATTTTCTGCAGGAAAAAAGGGCTGGATTTCTGGCGCGTAGCAGATTTTTACACGGTCACCATACCCATCGGCCTGGGCCTCGGCCGCATCGGCAATTTCATTAACGGCGAACTTTACGGCAGAGTGACCACTGTCCCCTGGGGCATGATTTTCCCGGGTGGCGGACCGCAGCCACGCCATCCCTCACAGCTTTATGAAAGCTTTCTTGAAGGGCTGGTGCTTTTCCTTCTCCTCTGGTTTCTCAAAGAAAAGCAACGTCCCCCTTCTTCCTGGCCGTCAGGTTCCATGGTTGCACTTTTTCTCATTCTTTATGGGGGGTTTCGTGTTGCCGTTGAATTATTCCGGGAGCCGGACGCCCACCTTGGTTTCATAGCTGCCGGAATGACCATGGGCCAGCTGCTCAGCGGGCTCATGATTGTGGCAGGTATTGCTCTTTTTCTGGTCAGGAAGAAACAGACATCATGAAAAATGGGCGTTCAGCATCGACGTCGTACGATTTGAGACGATACCTGGCAAAGCTCTCAGCCTTAGAGTTTTTTGCTGCCTTCCGCAGTCTGCGAACTTCCTACTGCCTTAAATTTTTTGTGGGCTATACAAAATCCAAACTGACCGGGCAATGGTCTGATCCAAGAATGTTATCCAGAATCCCTGCATTTTTTATCCTGGTTTCACTGGCGGGGTCTACGCAGAAGTAATCAATTCTCCAACCGATGTTCTTTGCCCTGGCATTGAAGCGGTAACTCCACCAGGTATATTGTTCCGGCTCCTGGTTGAATTTTCTGAAGGTGTCAATATATCCGGCGGTGATAAAGGTATCCATCCACTGCCTTTCCGGTAGAGAATAGCCAGGATTTTTCTCATTCTGTTTGGGATTTGCCAGGTCTATAGGCTTATGGGCAACGTTGAAGTCACCGCAGATGACAACCGTCTTCTGTGCAGCCAGCCGGTCGACGAAATTATGGATATCGCGATTAAAGGCAAGCTTGTAATCAAGCCTTACCAGTCCCGGCTGGGCATTGGGGAAATAGGCATTAACCAGGAAATAACTATCAAACTCCAGGGTCAGCACCCTGCCTTCCTGGTCATGTTCAACAATATCCATCCCGTAAATCACATTCAGCGGCTCTTTTTTTGTATAGGTGCACACTCCTGCATAGCCTTTTCGTTTGGCCGGGTGCCAGTATGCTTTATATCCTTTAATGTGCGCAAGGCTCTTCGGCAACTGCTCAGGCATTGCTTTTATTTCCTGCAGACAAACTGCCTCCGCATCCAGTTCATGCATGATGTCGACAAAACCCTTTTTTTCAATGGCACGTAAACCATTCACATTCCATGATATAAATTTATTGACGCCGTTTTTCTTCGTTTTTTTCTTTGCCGAAGGTAATTTGCGTGGGGTCACACCGATTTTAGGACAATATTTTTCAATAACACACCGGTCGCAGTGGGGCCGCACCGGCTTGCAGGTTGCCTGGCCAAAGGCAACAAGTATGGAATTGATCTTGATCCAATATTTTTCCGGCAGTTTCCGGCGCAGGTTCATTTCAGTTTCAAGCGGGGACTTTGTCTCCACATAGCCCCAGATATTCATGATCCGGTGGACATGGGTGTCGACGCAGATGGCAGGCCTGTTAAAGGCAACTGCCACCACCAGGTTCGCTGTTTTTCTGCCAACACCGGGCAGCGTGACAAGTTCCTCAACTGTCTCCGGAATCCTGGAGCCAAACCGATCAAGTGCAGCCGGCAGTTTCTTGAGATATTTTGCCTTATTCTTATAAAAACCAACCGGGTAAATGAGCTTGGCAATAGTTGCCTCATCAAGGCTTGCCAGGCTGTCCAGATCGGTTACTTTTTTAAATAACCTGGAAGCGGCCTTTGCCGTTGTTTCGTCCTTGGTGCGGGCCGAAAGAATGGTCGCCACCAGAACCTTGAAAGGATCCCTGGTCTGGACAGCAATGAGGTCTACAACGGGAACCTGATATTTCTCTACTTCCCGTGCAAGGGTAGTAATAAAATGATTGATATCAATGGACATTATTTATCCTCAGCTTCATGTAACCGCTTACATTATTAATGTATAAGATCAGGTGACAAGTTTGTTCGGCAATAATTCAATGTTTTACCGCTTGTCTTCAGTAACTAAACTATGTTACCTAAGCCTCTCAAACCATCTATACATAAATAAATAAAAAAACCATATAAGGAGATACAACAATGGGAAACACTATCACTGCTGATGAAATAGCCGATGCACAGAAAATTTGGGGAGAGGGCATCGTGGCCATCGGTAAAGCATTTACCGATAAAGGCGACTTCGTAAAAGCTGCAGCAAATCATATTGACACTCTATACGCTTTTGAGGCCGGGACTGTGCTTTTCAAGCCAACCAAGGCAGCTAACACCCAATTTCGCCCGACGCGAGAGGCGGCACTCTCGTACTTTGTAGGAGGCAACGACAATTACAAGGAAGATCACGGCTTTGCCATCCACCCCTGGACAAAAGTCCTTTTTGAGAATAACGCGATTTATATCCACGGAGATTACGCGGTGGCCATGGGCAATTACTTTTTCACCCAGCTTGACGGCACCGAAGTAAAGGTTGAATACACCTTTGGATACCTTAAAGGGTCGGACGGCAAATTAAAGATCAACCTGCATCACTCTTCAATTCCTTTCAACAGTTGACAAATATGTAAATAGAGCTGCCCTTCCCAAGGGTCTTTCCGGCATGAGAAAATCCCTTGATATTAACCAGGCCGATAGCCGATATCATGGTAACTTAAATCAACATACCCGGTAGAGACAGCAGTAATGCAAAAAAAAGGGCGGCCTAACTTTTTAGACAGCCCTTTTCACGTACTTAACTGACTTTAATTAAAATGTCTTCACTTCATTTCACAGCTATCCCGGTTGGGCACCACTAGAACCGGGCAGTCAGCGTGGCCGATAGTTCTCTGGGTCACGCTGCCCATGAGGAGCCGCTTGATTCCGGTCTTTCCATGAGTGCACATAACAATAAAGGCCACTCCAAGTTCAGCGGCTAATGCGATAATTTCCTGATGGGGTTCACCATGCTTGACGAGTGCCACTGCGTCAATACTCATGACTGCCGCTCGTTCTTTCAACTCATTAACAATACTCTTCGCCTTCATCTCGATTTTCCTGGTGGCAGCCTGGGAAAAAGCTGCAGACTCATTGCTGATATTAGTTTTAATTACTGTAAGCGCAGCAATTCTGACTGAGCGCTGCCCGGCAACCTCTAAGGCCACATCATTAGCAGTAGCGCAGTTCGGCGATCCGTCCATAGCCAATAAAATGGACTCCCATTTGCCGTTCCACGTGTAATTTTCAGGGACGACCAGAACATTTCTGGTTGTATGACCGATAACTCGTGCCGTAACGCTGCCCATCAACTCTCGCTCAAAATGGCTGATCCCTTGGCGCCCCATGACAATCAGGTCGCAATCTTCATCTTCCGCTATGGCTAATATCTGCTGAAAGGGTTCCCCCTGGGCAAGAGCAGTCAAGATTTGGATACCTTCTTTATCAGCAATTGCACGAGCCCCAGCAAAGAGTTCCTCGGCAGAATCTACGGAGGTTTTCTTGATATTACTTCCATCTGTTAATGTTGCTTCTCCATTATATGGCGTCACAACATCCAAAACTTTGATCCAGCTGTTGTCCTGTTTGGCCAGCTCGACGGAAACAGCCAGAGCATTCTTAGCTGATTCCGACCCATCGTATGCTACCAGTATTTTTTTATATTTAGCCATGTGGTGTCCTCGATATACGTTTTTTTATTAGTGAGCGCGTATTGATCCCTTTGCCATAAAATATGCAGGCTACCTGAAATATGCCACCTGTATTTTGATTTTCAGTCAGCGTTATCCCCACCATCTTCTGTTTTCTTTGCGCAGAACTTACGTCATGCCTTTTATCCCGAGTATGAAATATCCGGTGTCTTCCTGGGGCGGAAAGCAAGAAAGCGCCCGGATGCGGAGATAGGCATCAAAGAGTTGCTGAATCCTGGTCAATAAATTCGAACCGTTCGTTCAGTAAAGATTGAAACCATGGTCCGGCCCACAATATTCAACGGAGTTGTTAAGCTGAACACAATCAGTGCGCAGCATACTGCGGGGAGGTTAAAGCAATTGTTAAGCGCTTGGCTTGCTTATAATGCGCCTGAAAATGGAGAACTGGACAGTTGTCTTGTTCTCCATTTTCATAGATTGCATAAATATTATTCATCAACTTGCCGAAACCGGAATATGTCTTGTCAACGGACAGTTCTTGCAGCCCTCCTGGGGCAAGTCTGTATTTTCATGAACCTTCTCAACAATCTTGGCAACTGCTTCTTCTGTACCGGCATAGATGTTTTCCTTGCCGATCTTATCCAGCAGGTGGGTACGTTCCATAACAGCCATGACCTGACCTTTAATGCCGCACATCGCAAAACCTAAATTGGCGCTTCGAACCCGATCAACCAATAGAGCCAAAGCCTCCTCGCCAGATGCATCCATGTCATTAATCCCCTTGGCATCAAGGAGGATATAACGGAGATCAGGTTGCTCGGTCCGGAACTTGGCCACCTGCTCGTCAAGATAGCTGGCATTGGCAAAGAACAGGGCGCCGTCAAATCGAACAACAGAAATGTGACGACAACCTTTCAGGCGGAAATGCTCTGCACTTTTGAGGACTTTATCTTCGCCCAAGGAAAGACTGGCGACGACCGGACGCATGGATTTGTAGAGGAAAACCGCCATGGACAGCGCCACACCCACCATGATGCCTTTATCAAGATGCGGGGCAAAGTACAGAGTAACCAGAAAACTGAATATGGAAATAGCACCGTCATACCACTGGGCCTTCCAGGCATGGACAAAACCCTTGGTGTTCACCAGGCCGATAACCGCCATCATAATTACTGCAGCCAGTACTGCCTGGGGAAGATGATAGAGGAGAGGTGTAAAAAACAACAGGGTGATGACCACCATCAAGGATGTAACCACCGAAGAAATGCCGGAAATAGCTCCAGCCTGCAGGTTGACTGCAGAACGGGAGAATGAACCGGAAATCGCGTAACTTGATCCTATGGAACCGCATATATTTGCCAGGCCCTGACCGATGAGTTCCTGGTTCGGATCCAATTTCTGGCCGGTTTTGGCGGCCATGGCCTTGGCAATGGCAATTGCTTCCATGAAGCCAAGCAGAGATATAATAATCGCCGTGGGAAACAATTTTAAAAATGATTTTATAGTCAACTGCGGGACTGTAAAGGTCGGCAACCCTTCAGGAATCTTGCCGACCACGTCGCCACCGCCCATGAGTTTCAGATTGGTGGAATCAAGGGTGGTATTCTGTACTTTAATACGCCAGGTGCCACCATCGGTTTTTATGCCGGCAGGTATGGCATCTTTAGGATAAAAAGTAAAATTGTCACCATTTTTTACCGCCTCAAACTTCATATGACGAAGATCTTTGCGGATCAAATGGGCATGGTTTTTGGCTTCATCCATGCGCGAGGTAAGGATATCCCTTTTACTTTCAAGTCTGATGAGCGCAATAGACTTTGAAGTACCGTGTCCGCTCTCTTTCTTGAGCTCCTCGTCTATCTGGATACCGGTTGCAGCCCGCTCATCACCCAATGTATTGATTTCGTTGACAGCATGGTTAAACTCGGTAATTTTGTCGCTGATGCCATTTTGATTAATAGCTGAGACATCGATATAGGCATCGTTGTTATAGCCGCTAAAAAAGGAAATCACTGTTGTTATGGCAACAGCCACCAGAACATTGGGAATGCGGGGATTTATCTTTTTGAGGACCACCATGATGACCACCGCAGCGATACCATAAAGGAGAGTGGGGACGTGCGTGTAATCCATGGCTGCCTGGGCCACTCGCACCATGGTTTCATAATGATGCGGGGCCTTATCTACATAGACTCCGAAAAATTTGGAAAACTGGGAGGAGGCGATAATGATTGCCGCCGCATTGGTAAAGCCGTTGACCACAGGATGGGAAAGAAAATTCACCACCAGCCCTAAGCGCAGAACACCAAGGGAAAACTGAAAAATGCCAACTACCATGGCCAGGACAATGGAATAGGCGATAAATTCAGGGGAACCGGCTGTTGCCAGCGGCTCCAGGGAGGCGGCTGACATTAACGATACTACCGCCACCGGGCCGGTAGCCAACTGCCGGCTGGAGCCGAACAGCGAGGCAATCATGGGTGGCAGAAATGCTGCGTAAAGACCGTAATAGGCGGGCAGACCGGCAAGCTGTGCATATGCCATTGATTGAGGGATGAGTACCAGTGCGACGGTCAAACCGGCCAAAAAGTCGACCTTGAACTTGCCGACCCCGTACCCTTTGAACCACTCAAGAAAAGGGAAAATCTTGAAAATCATTTTTGAATCTCCTGACGGTATTTTTTAATACAATTTGCAATTTTTATTAGTGAAAGCGTTGCAACATAAAACTGGTTTGCATGAAGATAAATCATGCTTATCTTAAATGAATAAACATTCATTTAAACATGCTTTTACTTCTCTCTGCTACAAAAAAATAATATTTCTTAGACTTCTGCCTTTTAGGTCAACATCAGCTTGACAGAATTTCGAGAATACTTGGAGCTCATTAGGGTTGGGAGAGTCTCGACCACTTAACGGGACCGGCATAAACCCATACGAGTTAACCGACGGAAAACAAGCGACCTGAGCAGGCAAGCTTATGGCTCTACCGAAAAAATTTGCAGGTAAATCACGCCACTTTGCATTGACGGGAATTGTAAATTCGACTAACTTTTCAACAACTCAGCAACTGAAAAATTGAGCACTTTAGCAAAACGTTTAATTTAAATAAATCATTCCGTTGTGAATTTTGTTATAAATATTCACTAAAAGGAGTCTCACAATGCCTTCCATCGCCCTATTCTGCAGCAAATTTACTAACGAAGATGCAATAAAGGTAAAACTGGCCACCGTGCTCGACCTGTCAATTATCAACGATGAAGATATCATCAACGACGTCTGCGACAAAAAGCTTTCTTCAAAAATCAAACTGGAACAGTGCCTTTACAGCAAAACATCTGTTTTTAATGCTTACACCCTCGAACGGGAACACAATGCGAATCATCTCAGGTCTGTCATGGCAGAAAGGCTGAGTCATAAGAAAAATTATTTGTATTGCGGCTTTACTTCTCTGCTTATACCCCATGATATAACTCATGTTTTAAAAGTGCTGATCATTGATAGCAGGGAAAACAGGGCCCAGCAGGCAGTGGCCGAAGGCATTACAAAAAAAGATGCCGGCAATCTCATGATAGCAGAGGACCAAAAAGCCTACGACTGGACAGATTTCCTATACCGGAAAGAAGCATTTGACTCCTCTCTCTATGACCTTGTTATTCCAGTAGAAAAACAAAATGCTGACAAGGTGGTTGCCCTTATCAAAGAAAATTTTTACAAACAAGCCCTTCTCGAGACAGATGCCTCCATCCAGGCCGTAGGGGATTTTGCCCTCACTGCGAAGGTCGAAGCTGCCCTTCTTGATAAAGGCCAGAAAGTAGCGGTTGAAACACGCAATGGCCACGTAACCCTGAAGATAAATAAAAGCACTTTCAGCTTCTCCCGTCTGACAGAAAAATTAACTGATATTGCCGGGTCGGTTGATGGCGTTCAAGGAGTAGAGGTTCAAAGGGGAAAAGGGTACCCGGCATCAATCTATCGGGACCAAGAGTTTGAACTGCCCCCAAAGGTTCTTCTTGTAGATGATGAAAGAGAATATGTGCTGACCTTGTCAGAAAGGCTTGTTACTCGTAATGTAGGCCCCTACGCAGTCTTTAATGGCCAGGAAGCCCTTGACTTAATAGGCGACGACCAGCCCGACGTCATGGTGCTTGATCTCAAGATGCCCGGAATCGACGGCATCGCGGTTCTGAAACAAACCAAAGAAAACAACCCCAATATTGAGGTGATCATTCTTACCGGACACGGCTCCGAAGCAGACAAGGAGACCTGCATGCATCTAGGAGCTTTTGCCTATCTGCAAAAACCAACAGACATTGACAAGCTTTCCTCAACAATTAACGAGGCCTATAAAAAAATTGCTTCCCGTCGCCAGGTTAAGGACAGCTAAACAAACCTGCAATAATTTTGTGAGGAAGAAACCATGGCAGACACATTAGACGCCAACGCATTATTACGTTGATGATGAAGAGCAAGTCCCTGCAGAATGACTACGCGTAAATAAAAAACTGCAGAATATAGTTGATCGAAACAGCAAAGATAATGAGCGCCAGTATGGCCTGAATTATTCTTTCCGGCACATATTTCTGGCAGGTGGCGCCGAGGTACATGCCCAAAAGTCCGCCGATCCCGAACAGTATCCCTAAAAACCAGTCAGGTGGAGCCGTTTGCCCATTATAAAAAGGTATTAGACTGTATACGGCAACGCCTACAATAGAAGTGACAAAGGTGCCGAACATCGCGGCACCGGCAACCGTGTGGACAGGTATATTCAAAAATGCAACACAGAATGGCGCTATTATAGCACCACCCCCAATGCCATAAATACCTCCAATTACCCCGACAACCAGGGAAAGGATTATTATTGCCGCCAGGCTAAACTCCACCCGCTGTGCCTGAAAATCAAATCCCATTCTGGACAGGCTGTACGTGACATTGCTGACAGTAAAATTCCCGTTTTCTCCTGTTGCAGATGCCCCTCCGGTCCGGATGATTTTTTTTACCACTCTCATGCCGATATACATCAGAATTACCCCTACAAAAAGCTTGAAGGATCTTGGATCCGGCAGATAGCGCACCCGAATGTAATAGCCAACAAGAACTCCAGGCAGGGTTCCGATGGTGATGGCCAAGGCCAGGGGCCAGACCATCCTGCCTTCACGCATATAACGCAGAATGCCGCCTGGTGTGCCCACCACGTTATAGAGAAAATTGGTTGCACTGACCGAGGGAGTGACAAATCCCAGGGCACTCATCTGGAAGGGAAGGATCAGAAAGGCACAGGTGATTCCTGCCATGGATGAAAAAAAGGAAATTACAAAAGCAATAAGCGGTGGTATAAAAATTGAGGTTTCAACGCCTGAAACCGTAAAGTGAATGGGAAAAAAATCCATCTTTTTTTCAAAGGATTTTGGCTGTCCGTAGAAATACCTAAAAAAATTGTTGTTTTTTCACATGTTTTAATTACATTTGCGCTAGCATAGATCATTTTACTTTTTGCTGAAAGCTAAATCATATTTGCGAAGCGGATTAACATAACGAAATCATCCAGGCTTTCCATGCGATATATCTATACCTTTTTGATCATGTTCGGGTTCTGGATTCTGCTGTCAGGCAAATTCGACCTTTTTCATTTGACCCTCGGGGTAATTTCCAGCGGGCTGGTATCCCTTATATCCGCTGACCTTTTCATGTATGATCCGCAAAGCCGTAACCATTTGACAACAGGCGTAAGGTTTTTGCTGTATCTTCCCTGGCTTTTGTTCCAGATCGTTCTGTCAACCCTGCATGTAACATTTCTGGCCCTGCATCCGAAAATGAAAGAGCAGATTGATCCCACAATAGTAACCTTTAAAACAAATCTGAAAACCGATATTGCCAAAGTTGCCCTGGCCAACTCCATTACCCTTACCCCGGGTACCATTACCATCAGGGTTGAAGACCAGGTATTTTATGTGCATGCCATCAGCCGCAAGGCTGCTGCCGGACTCCCGGGTGAAATGGAAGAACGGTTGGCAAAAGTTTTTGAAAGTGACTGATATGGATTCTTTTTTTATTGGCACAGGGGTCGCACTTTGCCTGCTCATGCTTCTGACATTGCACAGAGCCATCCATGGCCCTACTGCTATTGACCGTATCATGGGCGTCAACGTGATCGGCACCAAGACGACAATTCTCCTGGTGATTATCGGGACCATTTACCACCGGGTGGATATGTTTATCGACATTGCCCTGGCTTATGCCCTGCTTAATTTTATTGTTACCATAGCGGCTTCACGCTATTTTCAACAGCACAAAAACCTTAATCCCAAGGGCTATGGTTACAGGTTCCCGGCGGAGGATGACTGATGGATATTGTTGTCATCGTGCTTACTGTAATCGCCCTGCTTTTCTTTTTTGCAACAACAGTAGGACTGCTGCGTTTCCCGGATTTTTATTCAAGGATGCATGCAGCCGGAAAAGGGGACACCCTGTCTTCGCTCGTAATCCTCTTGGCTCTGGTGCTCTATAACTTCCATGAAATAAATCTGGCAAACCTGCTGGTTGCCATGAAAATTCTTTTGATTGCTGTCTTTATCTTTATGGCAAGCCCCACTGCAACCCATGCCATTATTGATGCCGGCTATGAGTCTGGCATTAAACCCTGGGCTAAAAACCCGGAGGAAGAGAGTCCATGATCTGGCAGCTTGACCTCAGCATACTTACCCTTATCGTAATCTGCGCTTTTGCAACCATCATGGTAAAGGACCTGCTCAGTGCAGCAATTATTTTCGGGGCCTACAGCTTCCTGATGTGTCTTCTCTGGACCGAGATGGGGGCGGTGGATGTCGCCTTTACCGAGGCATCGGTGGGAGCAGGCGTTAGCACTGTCCTGTTTTTTGCCGCGGTCCACCAAACCACCAGAAGGGTTAGAACTCGTAAGTCAGGGCGCATGCTTGCCAAGGTTTTTGCTCTGATGGCGGCATTGCTGACCGGACTGGTGCTTATCATTGCCGAGACCGATTTTCCCGGATTTGCCAGCCCTTTTACGCCGGCCAGTCTCCACCTTTCACCGTATTACATTACCCAGTCACTGCATGATACAAACGTACCCAATATTGTGACCTCTGTCCTGGCAGATTACAGGGGCTTTGACACCATGTTTGAAACAGCTGTGATTTTCACAGCCGGCCTGGCTGTCATTGCAATCCTGCGCCGTTATAAAAGAGACGACCGGTGTGACCTCCCCGAGCCATACGTTATCTCAGAAGGCTATCCTGACACCATTATCAGGTTTATTGCCAGGCAGCTGGCTCCTTTTATCCAACTCTTTGCCCTCTATGTAGTGGCACACGGGCATCACAGTCCTGGCGGTGGTTTTCAGGGTGGGGTCATTCTTGGCGCCAGCTTCATACTCTTGGCCATCAGCTATGACTCCAGGATGATTATTGGGATCATGAGTGAAAGATTAAATATCCTGCTGGGCAACATCGGGGTGCTGATCTATGCAGGAATAGGCTTTTTATGTTTACTCCTGGGAGCAAACTTTCTCGATTATTCTGTGCTCAGCAAGGTGCTGCCGGCAACGGACAAGATCATGGCACGTTCTCACGGTATGCTTGGTATTGAGATTGGCGTGGCGATTGCGGTCATGGCAATTGTGATTTCTATCTATCTAAATATTATTTCCCACGGCAAATACGACAAGGGTTAATAATGCAGTCAATCATTTCAAGTTATAATTACTGGATATACATCCTGCTCATGATGATCGGCCTCTATGCCATGCTGGCAAAGAATAACCTGGTTAAAAAGGTTATCGGCATGTCGATCTTCCAGACCGCCATCATTGTTTTTTATGTATCCACCGGCGCCAAAGAGCATGCCACCATCCCGATCATTGCCCACGGCCATGGTGCAGTCGAAGCCGCCGTTGACGTTGCCCACTATGCCAATCCACTGCCCCATGTCCTGATGCTTACCGCCATTGTGGTATCTGTCGGTACTCTTGGCGTGGCATTGGCAATCTGCCTGGGAATCCACCGCCGATATAACAGTCTTGAAGAAGACGAGATACAGGAGCAGCTGTAATGAGTTTTGTGAAACAGGCCCCGGTTCTTCTCGTCATAATTCCTTTATTAAGTGCCTTACTGGTTAACATCCTCGGTTTGGTCAACCGGCGGTACTGCCTCCCTGTGGCAATACTGGGCATTTTGGGTTCATTTGCTGCCTCTGTTGTAACACTTATCCGGGTAATAGAAAACGGCGCTATAAGCTATCGTCTCGGCGGCTGGCCGCCGCCATTCGGTATTGAATATGTAATTGACCATTTAAACGGACTGGTGCTGGTTACGGTTTCTTTTGTAAGTTTACTGGCAGTTATCTTCTCCAAAGAAAGCGTCAAGCAGGAAGTGCCGGAGAAGATCCCCCAGTTTTACACCCTATTCATACTGCTGGTTACCGGCCTTCTGGGGATGACTGTTACCGGCGATGCTTTCAACCTTTACGTTCTTCTTGAAATTTCCGCACTTACCGGCTATGCGCTCATAGCAATGGGTGACAACCGGGCCCTGGTTGCCAGCTTCAACTATGTTATCCTGGGAACAATCGGCGCCAGTTTCTATCTTTTGGGTGTCGGTCATCTTTATATCATGACCGGCTCTCTCAATATGGCCGACCTGCTCACCATTCTTCCCGGCTTATACTCTTTAAATGCAGTTTTTATCGCCCTGCTTCTCATCCTGGTAGGAATTTGGATCAAGATGGCCTTCTTTCCGTTGCATGGCTGGCTGCCCAATGCCTATACGTATGCCCCTTCGGCAGCCGGCTGCCTGGTTGCACCCCTGGTCACCAAGGTGTCGGTCTATATCATGATCCGCATTATGCTGTCGGTTTTTTCACCGCTCTATGTCTATAGCATCATCGGCCTGTCCGAAACCATCGTCTGGATGTCCGTAATCGCTATTATAAGCGGATCAATCCTGGCCCTGGCCCAGACCGACTTCAAGAAGATGCTGACCTATCTCATCGTCGCAGAGGTGGGGTATATGGTTGGAGGTGCCTGGCTGGCCAGCGCTGCTGGATTAACCGGAGCCATCCTGCATATTGTCAACGATGCCCTGATGACCCTCTGTCTCTTTCTTTTTGCCGGCATTGTCATTTACAAGAAAGGCGGTCACCAGCTTCAGGATCTTGCCGGGCTGTATAAAAAAATGCCGGTGACCATGGCAGCCTTTACCGTGGGTGCTCTGTCAATGATCGGCGTCCCGCCGACAGCCGGATTTTTCAGCAAATGGTACCTCATCCTCGGTGCCATCGATGCCGGGAAATATCATTTCATGGCAGCCCTGCTGGTCTCCAGCCTGATAAATGCCATCCTGTTTTTCAAGGTCATTGAAATCGCCTACTTTGAGCCCAAGGTCGACCACCACGGTGGTGAAACAGAAAAGGTCATCATCGACGAGGCGCCCCTGACCATGCTGGTGCCGCTTATCATTGTAGCCCTCAGTTTGATCGTCATTGGCCTGTACTCAGGTGATATAATTACAAACATTATCCAGCACTCAGTGCCTGCAGGATTGTTGTAAAATTAAGAATTAAAAATGAAGAATGAAGAATTATGCAATAAACCAACGATAGATAGACCCGTATAAATGGGTCATATTTTATAAAGCAAAGCAAACTTACAACTGCAAACTGATAACTGATAACTTTTTTTCATGGAAACCATTACCTCCATAAAACCACTTCTTGCCGTCCTTGTCTCACTGGTGGCAGTCATCCCCATTGTTGCTTCCGGGAGCAGGCCCAACCTGCGGGAAGGCTGGACCTTTCTTGCCGGCATTATCAAGTTTGGACTGGTGGTGTCCATGCTGCCTCTTGTGCTGAATGGTGTTATCATAGAATATACCCTTGTGGAAGTATTACCCGGTTTGGCCATCCAGTTCAGGGTGGATCCGATGGGCATGCTCTTTGCCCTGGTTTCTTCCTCTCTCTGGATAGCGACCTCAGCCTATTCAATCGGCTACATGCGGGGCCTGAATGAACACAGCCAGACGCGCTATTTCGCTTTTTTTGCCGTGGCGCTCTCCGCCACCATCGGCGTGGCCTTCTCCGCCAACCTCTTTACCATGTACCTCTTTTACGAGATGCTTTCCCTGGCAACCTATCCCCTGGTTACCCATCACCAGGATCATGAGGCAAGAATCTCCGGCCGCAAATACCTGTCCTATATCCTGGGCACCTCCATCGGTCTGGTGCTGCCTGCCATGCTCATCCTGTACTCTTTAACAGGAACGCTGGACTTTGCCAGCCAGGGGATTTTGCCGCTTGGTCTTTCAAAGTCCACAGTGACAGTCTTGCTGCTTATGTGCGTTTTCGGCTTTGCCAAGGCCGGCATCATGCCTTTCCATGCCTGGCTGCCGGCAGCCATGGTCGCACCCACCCCGGTATCGGCCTTACTGCATGCGGTTGCTGTTGTCAAGGTCGGCGTGTTTTCCATATTCCGGGTGATCACCGGGATCTTCGGCACCAATCTCCTGTCATCGCTTAATCTCGGCACCGTGCTCTGCTACATTGCCGCCTTTACCATTTTGACCGCATCCCTTATTGCCCTGTCACAGGACGGCCTGAAACGCAGACTGGCTTTTTCCACCATCGGCCAGCTTTCCTATATCATTCTGGGAGCCAGCCTCCTGTCGCCGAAAGCAATGACCGGCGGCCTGATGCATATTGCCATGCATGCATTCGGCAAGATCACTCTGTTCATGTGTGCCGGTGCAATTTTCGTGGCCACCAGCAAAAAATATATAAGTGAAATGGTCGGTATCGGCAAACGTATGCCGGTTACCATGGCCGCCTTCCTTATCGGCAGCCTCAGCGTCATCGGGTTGCCTCCCACCGGCGGCTTCATCAGCAAATGGTTTCTAGTACTCGGCACTCTAGAGGCAGACCAGATCGTCATGCTGGTCGTGCTGCTTAGTAGTTCGCTGCTTAATGCCGCCTATTTTCTGCCGGTTGTTTACCGGGCTTTTTTCTGCACTCCTGAAGAATCCATGTTTGAGGACAAGATTCAGGAGGCCCCGCTCTGGTGTGTGGTGCCGCTGGTAATAACTGCAATTCTTTCTGTAGGACTGTTTTTCTTTCCCCAGCCGTTTTTCAACCTGGCCAGCTTGGCTGTCCAGACTATTATTGGAGGTTAAAACATGCAGGACCAGGAACTGAAAGAGTTAAAACATGATCCGGTCCCGGGATACCGGCCGGCATTCTATGTGATTTTCGGCATAAGCCTTATTTACCTGGTCATAATTTTTCTCATGGCGTCACCAGGTCATTAAAATATTCCGCTTGGAACATGCAAATGGACACTGAAAAAAAACATATTTTTGACAGCAAGAAAAATGTACACCTGGTCCTGTACGGTCTTTTTGGGTCCCTGATCCTGCTCCTGGCCCTGGAGCCATTCATCCATAAGCATCCTTATTTTGCCTGGGAAGAGTGGTTCGGCTTTTATGCCATTTACGGCTTTGTCGCCTGTGTTCTCTTGGTACTTGCTGCAAAATACATTCTCCGGCCATTTGTAAAGAGGGAAGAGGATTACTATGATTGAGTTCATTCCTCCAGCCTTTATCTATATCCTGGGCGCACTGCTAGTCCCGCTGCTTCGGGGCCGGGTCAAATCCGCCTACATGCTTATCCTGCCAATAATCAGTTTTTTCTTCCTGATATCCACCCAGGTCGGTACCGCCTGGGAAATAGACTTTTTAGGCTTTGATCTGGTGCCCTTTAAAGTCGACCGGCTGTCCCTTGTTTTCGGTTACATATTCCACCTTATCTCCGTTATCGGCATTATCTACACTTTGAGCATCAGGAGCGATCTGGAATACGTGGCCGGCCTTGTCTATGCAGGCAGTGCCCTCGGCGTTGTCTTTGCCGGTGATCTGTTCACCTTCTTTGTATTCTGGGAAATGCTGACCGTCAGCGCCTTATGGTTGATATGGGCGAAGCGCACCAAGGCTTCACAGGCTGCAGGCTTCCGCTACCTCATGGTACATGTATTTGGCGGTCTCGTCCTTCTGGCCGGCATCATCATGTATATCAGCGAGCAGAAATCGATCAGCCTGGGATTTATCGGTCTGCACAGCCCGGCAACCTACTGTATCTTCATCGGCATGGGGATCAACGCGGCCTGGCCTCTTCTGCATACCTGGTTGACCGACGCCTATCCTGAATCCACAGTGGGCGGCGCCGTATTTTTAAGCGCCTTTACAACCAAAACAGCAGTTTATGCCCTAGCCAGGACCTTTCCCGGCACAGAGCCGCTTATCTGGATCGGTGCTGTCATGACTGCCTTTCCAATCTTTTTCGCTGTCATTGAAAACGATATGCGCAGGGTTCTTTCCTACAGCCTCATCAATCAGGTCGGCTTCATGATGGTAGGGATCGGCATCGGCACGGAACTTTCAATAAACGGCGCGGCAGCCCATGCCTTTGCGCATATTCTTTACAAGTCTCTACTCTTCATGTCCATGGGAGCAGTAATTTTCCGCACAGGCAAGATCAACGCCACAGACCTCGGCGGCCTTTACAAGTCCATGCCGTGGACTGCTCTTTTCTGCTCAATAGGTGCTGCTTCCATTTCTGCATTCCCTTTGACCAGCGGTTTTGTCAGCAAATCCATGGTGCTTGATGCTGCGGCACACGGGCATATGAGTATAATCTGGTTGACCCTGCTTTTTGCCTCTGCCGGCGTCTTTCACCACTCAGGGATCAAAATCCCGTTTTTTGCCTTCTTTTCACACGATGCTGGACACCGCGTTAAAGAAGCGCCCCCCAGTATGCTGATCGCCATGGGAATAGCAGCCTTTTTCTGTATCTTTCTCGGTGTCTATCCAAAATTTCTCTACTCCATCCTGCCGTATCCTGTTGATTTCGTACCCTTTACAGCTCCGCATGTTTTGTCTCAGTTGCAACTGTTGATGTTTTCAGCCCTGGCCTTTACCCTGCTGTTGCGCTCCGGCATCTATCCGGCTGAAATAAGGGCAATCAACCTTGATACCGACCTGATCTATCGTAAGGGGGGGCGCCTCTTCTATCAGGTTATGGACAAAGGACTCAATGCATTCAACAGTGCAGCGGAACAGGTCTTTGTCGGCAAATTTCTTGTTCATGTAACCAACCATGTAAAACGGCTGCCGGCAACACTGCTCGCTAAGATATGCTGGCCGTTCTGGAAAACTGCATTCGACGCACCAGACAGGAAAACGATCTCCGAGAATCTTCTGAAAAGGGCGCAGTCCGGTTTTTATCCCATTGCAATCATGGGGCTTTTTGCAGCAATATATTTCAGCCTGCTGTTCCTTTTATAGCCAATCTACCGCCGAAGAATCATGCGCTTAAGCAAACAAAAGAGCCCTTTCAGGTTTGGCTAGGGCTTTGTTCATTTTTCTCAAGATATCATCTCATTTGTATCAGCCCGCTTTTTTATCCAAAGCTTCTTGAAAGGCTGCCTTAATCAAATCCTCTGGGGGCATCGCCGATGTCCCATACCGCCGTCATGTTATGCCAAACTGATTTATTTCTCTTGCCCCCGGGTCTATATCACGGCCGTTTACCTGGACAGTTGGACTGCCGATGTGCCTCTGTAAAAAGGCATCTTCACGGGTTTTCACAATTACATGCTCAAGGTTGATTTCCAGGCCTATTTCTGCAGCCACTTCTTTAATCAATGCAATTGTCTGATCGGTTGCACTGCATTTTTCCAGCGATACAACTTTAACTTTCATAATATCATTACCTTTATGCTGTGCAAAATCATCTGAGCTGCACCCCAAAATTGGGTTTACAAGAATGAAGAGGAGCCCCAAAAGGATATTACTTTTTATCTTGAATGAACGTATCTTCCTGCCATTCCCCTTCATATTTTTCGCCAGTTGAAGTTATCAGAATGCCAAAACCATGCTTTTTGTCATCTTGCCA
Source organism: Desulfobulbaceae bacterium (assembly GCA_002868955.1). Classification (GTDB taxonomy): domain Bacteria; phylum Desulfobacterota; class Desulfobulbia; order Desulfobulbales; family BM004; genus BM004. The sequence continues at coordinate 14,087 of PKTW01000165.1, read as the reverse complement.
GCCACCCTCGTATTTCTCACCATCAGCAAAGGTGATTATGCCGGTACCCTCTCTTTTGCCGTTCCTGAATTCTCCCGTATACTGACCCCCATCAGAAAAAGTTAAGGTGCCATGGCCGTGATACTTAAAATCTTTCCATTCTCCTTCATAGATTGTTCCACCAGGAAAGAAGTACGTGCCTTTCCCATTGCCCATGCCATCGGCAAACTCGCCTTCATATTTTTCGCCGTTGGCAAGAGTCAGTGTGCCCATGCCTGTAGCTATTCCCTTGCTGAATTCACCGACATATTTCCTGCCGTCAGGAAATGTCTGAATTCCTTTGCCATCATAGAGGCTGTTCTTAAACTCTCCTTCATACTTTTCGCCGTTCGGAAACGTATGCACACCCCAGCCGTTGGGTTCTCCCCTGTCAAACACTCCGGTATAGACTTCACCATTGGGAAATGCTAGTTGCCCTTCTCCCTGCTTTACCCCATCTTTAAATGCACCGATATATTTCTCACCATTTGTTGAAATCATTGTTCCCTGGCCATTCTGCAGATCATTGGCCCAATCCCCTTCATATCTCTTGCCGTTCTTTGCGGTCAATATTCCATATCCCTGTCGTTTACCTTCTTTGAAATCTCCGGCATATTTTTCGCCGTCTCCATATAGCATAACCCCATTGCCGCTAACGCAGTTCCCCTCCAGGCAAATACTTTCAGCACTCAGGACCATCACCGGGAAAAGAGGGAGCAGAAATACGAGTATCAAGGATAATTTTTTCATAGTGGTTTTCCTCTCACTTTCATTTGATAAAAAAATTTCAGTTTCTGTCGGAAAAAATTGTGTATTTTGCTGAACTCTAATAATTCCGGGCTGTTTCAGGTTATCAGAACTCGGATAGACCTGCCAGAGAAAAATCTTCATAGTGTTCAGCAGTGGCTAAAGATTAAAAATGGATTATATTAATATTAGTGATACGTATTTTTTTCATGAAATAAAACATGGAGGAGCGTGTATGACGTAAAAGCCCAAGAACATCTTTATTGAATACGGCAATGGACAAAAAAATCAATTATCAGGCAAGAAGGAGTACTGCTATGGCAAGACAACTTTCTTATTCCAAGTACGAGCAAGAATTACGGCCGGAATTGCGCCAGAATATGAACATTGCGGAATCTACAGAGGATGTGAAAAAATTCTTTGTTTACACCATTCAGAAACTTTTCGGCAGAGTACTGGAGAGGAAAGGGGCTTTTACATACGAAGACATTCGGCTTGACCCTCAAGAACAGAGCGGTTTTATCATAAGCGACAAGCTCTTGGAGGACCCTGATTTTGCAGCTGTTTGGCGAAATTCAGACCTGGCCAACATCGTAAAAAGAATTGCGGATGCTGCCAGCAACCGCCATAGGCATTTACAGAAAAATCCTGCAAAAACTGAGTCAAAGATCTGTCAAGCCCCGTAACAGCATAACTGGTTGAAGTTTAAATTAAAAAAGGATGCGCCGCGTTAATGGCGCATCCTTTTTTGTGAAAGAAAACAAAGTGATGGATAAATAATATTACTGCTTCTTGGCAAAATTTCTGTATATATACACCAAACTGACAAAATCAAACAGGACAACAAATGACTCAAAACCAGCGCCGGTCCTTGCTTTGCCCAAACTGCAGAAGGCTTATCAGTGGGGATGATACCATCTGTCCGTACTGCGGCATAAAAAACCCGACATCTCCCTGGCAGCGCCTGATAGGTAAAGGCCTGAGTGATGGTGATCAGCTGCTTAAAATCCTCATTGGGGTCAATGTGGCAATGTATATTCTGTCGCTTCTCATCAGTGCCCGCGCCACAAACCTTGCTTTCAACCCCTTCGTTTTTCTATCACCGGACAACCGCAGCCTCCTTTTGCTAGGAGCCTCAGGCTTTATTCCCATAGACCGCTTGCATCGCTGGTGGTCTCTGGTTTCTGCCAATTACCTGCATGGCTCAATTATGCACATTTTTTTCAATATGATAGCCCTTCGGCAACTGGGCCCGCTGGTCCTGCAGGAGTATGGCAATTATCGCATGTTTATTATTTATACGCTGAGCGGAGTTGCCGGCTTCTTTGTTTCCTACCTTGCCGGAGTCACATTCACGATTGGCGCATCAGCAGCCGTCTGCGGTCTTATCGGTGCCGCTTTGTTTTTTGGTAAAAGCAGGGGTGGGGTTTATGGCCAGACAATATACCGGCAGATCGGCGGTTGGGCCATCGGCATCTTCATGTTCGGCTTCCTGGTGCCGGCAATAAACAACTGGGCCCACGGCGGCGGCATGCTCGCCGGCGCTGCCTTGGGTTTTCTCTTGGGGTACAAGGAACGAAGCCGCGAAAAACATGGGCACAAAATTGCCGCTCTGTGCTGTGTCGCAATAACAGCCCTTGTCCTTCTCTGGGCCATATTCAGCAGCCTTTACCTCTTGCTCCTCTCCTAGCCCCTCGACCGGGGAATTTCAATCCTGCAGGTTCAGCAGTTTGGTGCACGTTACAAATCTTCAGGAATAAAAGATACAACCTGGTCGATAGTTTCTACTTGGAACAAAACCATGGCCAGCCTGTCAACACCGAGGGCTATGCCTGCTGCGTCAGGCAGCTTGGAAAGGGATGCAAGAAATTTCAGGGGCAATTCTGCAGCAGCCCGGCCCTGCTTTTTGATCAACTGCAGCTCTGCTTCAAATCGTTTTTGCTGTTCTGACTGGTCCGTTAACTCTGAAAAGCCATTGGCCAGTTCCAGGCCGGCTATATATATCTCAAAGCGCTCAGCCAGGGCGGGATTATCTCTTTTACTCCTGGCCAAAGCACCCAGTGCGACAGGATAATCATAAAGAAACACCGGTTTTTTCATGCCAAGTTGCGGCTCGATGTAGCTGCAGAGCATTTCATCAAATATGCCCTGCTCAAGGGCATGATTCATTGACACAGGCCCGTATTGTGCAAAAGCATCAGAAACCGTGAGCCTTTCCCAGGGTTTTTCAAGGTTGACAGTATTGCCTCTTACGGAAATAGAACGGCTGTGCCCTGTTGCCCGGGCCACATCAATAATAAAGTCCTCACACTCCTCCATGAGGGCGAGGTAATCGCAATGGGTGCGATACCATTCCAGCATGGTAAATTCAGGAATATGCCTGTCGCCGCGTTCTTTATTACGAAAGCATTTACAGATCTGAAAAATTTTGCGGCAGCCGGCTTCTGCCAACAGCCGCTTCATGCAGATCTCCGGTGAGGTTTGTAGAAAATGACTGCCTGACTCCACCGGTTCGTTATGTTCTTCAGGTATGAGGACCGGCAATCTTAGAGGAGTTTCGACCTCAATATAGTCCCTGTCGATAAAAAACCGGCGAATAGCCTGTATGAGTTGCGCCCGTTTTTTCAGGCCGGATTCATTGAGCATCCCAGATGGTTCCCTTGAATTTGACAATCACATTTGAAAATATGCTACCAGAAAAGGAATGGGATGGTTAAGCAAAAATTTTGATATACAAGGAGCTGTGTTTTTTTTGCGCGTGAGGCAATACATGTGGTATGCCCCGCGAGTAAAAATGCGCTACGACACAGCAGATCGAACTTTTTGCTTAGCCATCAGACCTTAGTCTTTGACCCTGGTCATATACGTCCCGGTCCGAGTATCTATCTGGATCTTATCGCCCTCTTCAACAAAAGGGGGAACCTGGAGCTCATACCCTGTTTCCACGGTAACCGGTTTCGAGTCGCTGCCGGATGTGTCGCCTTTTGCCCATGGATCGGCTTTTGTCACAGTCAGGTTCACAAAGTTCGGCAGCGTGACTCCGATGGGGTTGTTGTTAAAAAGCAGGATCTGGACCTCCATGTTATCTATCAGGAAATTAACATCGTCTCCCATCTGCTCCCGTGCGATAACAATCTGCTCATAGTTTTTTGTGTCCATGAAGTGAAATTCTTCCCCCTGGGAGTAGAGGTACTGCATTGTTCTCTCTTCGAGCGGGGCTTTTTCAAACTTGTCGTTGGACCTGAATGTTCGATCAAACTGGTTGCCGGTCACCATGTTCTTGAGCTTGGTACGGTAGAGAGCCTGGCCTTTGCCAGGTTTGGAGAACTGGAAGTCAAGAACTATATAAGGTTCTCCATCTATTTGAATTTTAAGGCCTTTCCGTAAATCTGATGCGGTGTACATCTTTTTGCTCCTCAATGTTTATAGCGTCGTTTCAATAATTAGTCACAGTGTAAAATTTCTGTCGTCATCTACAGTCCAAATAATATCAGCTTGTTACATGTGTAACTCAGGCTGGAGGAGATTTTTTTGCGAGGTCGATAAAAAATTAACTGTGACATCATAAATAGGCGGCCTACTATACGTTTTTGCGTACTTTTATGCAACGATAAGATTATAATTCCCGGACCAGAAAAGAAAAGTATTGGCCGGGAGCCCAAATGAGCTTTTGATTTTTTTGCATAACTGGAATAAATCATCTGAGTATCACATGATGAATCAATAAAGAGGACAAGTATACTTTTGCATGAACGTTTCAGTTTGGTAATCTAGTTACACAATAAAGACTGGAGGGAATATATGACTATCAGATATTTTACAGGTATTGTCCTGCTGGTGCTTCTCTGGTCTGCCGGCTCCGGCATGGCTGCTGCACCTGAAAAGGTGAGCACCCTGGCAGACCAGAAAGAGGTTGCTGTCACCATATACAACGAAAACCTTGCCCTGGTTAAGGACAAAAGGTCTCTTTTCCTGCCCGCCGGCGAGATCACCCTTGCGTTCCGCGAAGTGAGCGGCATGATGCGGCCGGAAACTGCCCTTTTGCAAAGCAGTTCCCGGCAGGACGTAGTGGTCCTCGAGCAGAATTTTGATTTTGACCTGCTCACCCCCCAGAAACTGCTTGAAAAATACGTGGGCAGAACCATCGCTGTTGTCAAAACCCACCCGACAACCGGTGAAGAAACCGAGGAGGAGGCAATTGTGTTAAGTTCCAATAACGGCGTGGTTCTCAAAGTTGGGGACAGGATTGAAACAGGGCTTTCAGGCGGACGTCTTATTTTTGGAGATGTGCCGGAAAACCTGCGCGACAAGCCAACCCTCGTCATGCAACTGGCAAACAAAACCGGAGGAGAGAAGGCCCTTGAGTTAAGCTACCTTACCGGCGGCCTGAGCTGGCAGGCTGATTACGTTGCCGAACTCGGCACCGACGAAAGCAGACTCAATCTTCTCGGCTGGGTAACCCTTACCAATACAAGCGGCACATCATATAAAAATGCGCGGCTGCAGCTTGTTGCCGGTGATGTGCACCAGGTGCAGCCTGTTTTTGAAAAAAGAGTCCGCGAACAGGGCGTTGATATTGCCTATGCGGCTGAAGCCCCGAGAATGGCTCAGGAATCCCTCCTTGATTACCACCTTTATACACTGGACAGGACAACCAGCATCCTGGAAAACCAGACAAAACAGGTCGCCCTGCTGCAGGCGAATAATATTGCAAGCGCCAAGGAGTATCTTCTCCAGGGACAGGATTATTATTACCGGAACAGATCCGGCGACCTGGGCTCCAAGATCAAGGTCGCCGTATACCTCTCCTTTGAAAACAGAAAAACGCAGAACCTCGGTCTGCCCCTGCCAAAAGGCATCATTCGGGTCTACAAGCAGGACAGCAGCGGTTCGGTTCAGTTTGTCGGTGAAGACCGTATAGATCATACCCCTGAAAATGAAAGTGTCAGGCTCAAGCTGGGCTACGCCTTTGACATCACTGCAGAACGCAAACAGACAGACTTTAAGAAACTTGCCGGCTTCGGAGAATACAACTATGTCTTTGAAAGCGCCTATCGCATTGAACTGAAAAACGGCAAGGATGAAGACGTGATGGTAAGGGTCAAAGAGCCAATGCCCGGCGACTGGGAGATCCTGTCTGAAAACCACAGCCACAAAAAAATAAGTTCTGCAGAAGCCGAATGGCATATCACGGTGCCTGCCAAGGATTCAGCGGAACTTCTCTACAGGGTCAAAGTTAGATTTTAACGTACTAATTTTATGATTACCATTGGCGTTCTTTCTGATACGCATCTCCTGGAACCTGACAAGTGGTTCAAAAAAAAGGCGGCTCTGTGCTTTGCAGATGCCGACATGATTTTTCATGCCGGCGACCTGACAAGCCTCTCTGTGCTCGATGTTTTTGCAGGAAAAACTGTCCATGCTGTGCATGGAAATATGTGCGGTCCCAAGACCAGGGATTCTTTGCCTGCCAGCAAAATTGTCACGGCGGGTAATTTTCGCCTGGCCCTTGTCCACGGTGGCGGCTACCTGTACAATATTGAAGACAAACTGTTTGATATTTTTGCGCCCATAGACTGTATTGTTTATGGCCACACCCACAAAGCTGTCTGCCGCCGCTACGGGCCGACCCTCATGGTGAATCCGGGCAGTTTCACTTCTACCGGCACCTACGCCATCATCAAGGTTGACAGGCACAGCATGGAAGGTAGAATTCACCATATTGAGAACACACCATGAAAAACCTTTGGACTCCATGGAGAATGGCCTATATCCAGGAAAAGGAACAGCCCGGAAAAGCGTGTATTTTTGAGGCAGGCCCTGAAAAAAAACATGAGAAAGAGAGCTTGCTCCTGTACCGTGATGCCCTGGTCGTGGTTCTCCTTAACCGTTTCCCATATGCAAACGGCCACCTGTTGCTTGCACCCTGCCGTCACGTTGGTGACATCAATGATCTGGTGCCGGAAGAAAGTGCTGCTTTGTTTGACATGATCCGCTGGGCTGTGGCAATTTTGAGGAAGCATATAAATCCGGAAGGTTTTAATGTTGGGCTCAATCTTGGTACAGTTGCCGGAGCCGGTCATCCTGATCACCTGCATTTTCACGTGGTCCCGCGCTGGGAAGGTGATCACAACTTTATGACGGTTCTGGCAGAGGTGCGAACCATCCCTGAGCATATAGACAATACCTTTGACCGGCTGCTGCCTGATTTTCAGGAGCTGTTGAATATAACACGAGATAAATAAAAAATATTAATAGTCACTATAAATCAAATTATTAACCTATGTTCTCCTTCTTTTAGACAAGTAATAGAAGGAGCAAGAAAAGGGCACCCCGACTGACCTGTTCCGCTTCCAGCGGAGTAAAAAGCAGCAAAACGACTCGGCCGAGCACCCTGCAAGGGAGCGACATTCCGAGACGTCTGCTTTTTTCGAGCAGCACAGGGCATCCGCCAAAAGCGGACAAGTGAACGGCTGCCTGTATCTTTTGCTTCGTTTTCTTTGCACCCTAAAGGGCATAAAGTTCAACAAAGAAAATGAGGGGAATTTTTTAATTTTATATTTTATTTGCATTTTTATATAAAAAAATCATGCCTAAAACACCCAAAATAACCCCCATGCTCCAGCAGTATATGGAGATCAAGGCCGCGCATGAGGATGCCATCCTTTTTTACCGCATGGGTGATTTCTACGAGATGTTCTTTGATGATGCTGTGGTTGCTGCAAAAATTCTTGGCATAACGCTTACCTCCCGCAGCAGCAAAAATGACAAAAACAAAATACCCATGTGCGGCGTGCCGCACCACGCAGTTTCGTCATATCTGGCCAAACTGGTCAAGGCAGGACACCGGGTGGCAGTGTGCGAGCAGGTTGAGGATCCCCGCCTGGTAAAAGCGGGCAAGATCGTTAAGCGGGAAGTTTTACGGGTGGTAACTCCTGGTGTAACTACCGAAGAACAGCTCCTTGACGATAAAAGCAACCGCTATCTTTCTGCAATCTCTCACTCTGCAGATAAGTCACATAGCGCTTATGGCGCCAGCTACCTTGATATATCAACTGGGGAATTCCTGGTCAGCGAACACTCCGGTCTTGATGAGCTGCTTGATGAGCTCTGCCGCATGGCACCGGCAGAGCTTCTCATTAACGAGTCAGAAGACGCAAGCAGCCAGGAGGTCGTGCAAAATATTGCAGGACTTCTTCCTAATATATGCCTGTCCAAGCGGGCAGAACATACATTTTATTTTGAAACAGCCAAAGAAGCCCTGCTTGAGCATTTTCAAACCCTGAACCTGGCCGGATTCGGCTGCGACCAGATGCAGCCGGGCATTTCTGCTGCCGGCGCGCTGCTGCAGTATGTATCGGAAACCCAGAAAACCGCCTGTTCGCATATAGAAAAACTCATCCCCGTTAACCTTGAGGATGTCTTGATCGTGGATGAGCCGTCACGGCGCAATCTTGAACTGGTCCAGACAATCGTTGGCAGCAGCAGGAAGGGGTCTTTGCTTGACACGCTTGACTATACATCCACCCCCATGGGAGCGCGCCTTCTCAAGCGCCGGCTGCTTTTCCCCCTGCGTGATGTGGCCCGGATCCGGGCCCGTCTTCAAGCGGTGGAACAGCTTTTTATTGACAGCAGCCTGCGAGAAAGCTTGCGTGGTCTTTTAGCCGATGTCTATGATCTTGAACGGCTGAACAGCAGGGTCGTTCTTGGCAACGCCAATCCCAGGGATCTCCTGGCCATACACAATACACTGGCCCAATTGCCGGCAATCAAGAATCTTGTTGCAGAAATAAAAGAGGGGGTTTTGCACCAGGTAGCCTCTGACCTTGATGTGCTCCCCGCAACAAAGACCCTGCTGGAAAAATGTATCCGTGATGATGCCCCGGTAAGCCTGCGCGAAGGCAAAATTATCCGGGAGGGTTTTCATCCTGAACTGGATGAACTCTTGGCAATCCAGCGGGACGGCAGGGGCATGATACTGGCCCTTGAAGCAAAGGAGCGTGAGCGCACCGGTATAAACAATCTTAAGATAGGCTTCAACAAGGTGTTTGGCTATTATCTTGAGGTGAGCCGGGGTCAGTTGGCAAATGTTCCCGACTATTTCATCCGCAAGCAGACCCTGGTCAATGGAGAACGCTACATAACTCCTGACCTGAAGGAGTTTGAAAGCAAGGTTCTGGGAGCTGAAGAAAAAAGGCTTGCACTGGAATACCAGATATTCACAGACATCAGAAACCAGGTTGCGGCCCAGAGCCCGATTTTGCTGAAAACAGCCGCGCACCTTGCCCGCCTTGATTATTATGCCTGCCTGGCGGAAACAGCCCGCCGCCACCGTTATGTTAAACCCTGTGTGGAGAACGGCGAAGAAATTGCCATAATAGAAGGTCGGCACCCGGTTATTGAACAGACCCTTCCTGCCGGTCGTTTTGTGCCCAACGACATTCACCTGGACCAGGAGAGTGAAGAGGTCCTGATCATCACCGGCCCGAACATGGCCGGTAAATCAACCGTCCTGCGCCAGACAGCCTTGATTGTTCTCATGGCCCAGATGGGAAGTTTCGTACCGGCTGAAAAGGCGGATATCGGAGTAGTTGATCGTATTTTCACCCGGGTAGGTGCAATGGATGACTTGCGCCGCGGCCAGTCAACCTTCATGGTTGAGATGAATGAAACAGCCAACATCCTCAATAATGCCACGGAAAACAGCCTGGTCATTCTGGATGAGATCGGCAGGGGCACCAGCACCTTTGACGGTCTTGCCATTGCCTGGGCTGTTGCCGAGGACCTGGTAAACAAAAACAACAAGGGCGTCAAAACCCTTTTTGCCACCCACTATCATGAACTTACTGAGCTTGCCCTGACCAGGCCCAGGGTCAAGAATTTCAATATCGGGGTGCGGGAATGGAACGATTCCATCATTTTTCTTCATAAGATTATGCCCGGCTCCACAAATAGAAGTTACGGCATCCAGGTGGCGGCCCTTGCGGGAGTACCCCCAAAAGTGGTGGAAAGGGCCCATGAGATTCTGAAAAACATTGAAAAAGGAGAGTTCGACCACTTCGGCAAACCACGCATTGCGGCAAGCGCGCGGCAGCACAATCAAAAACGGAGCGGAGCAGATGCAAATCATCCAAACCAGTTGAGTCTTTTTACGCCCGGAAATGATGCGGTCCGCGAAAAACTGGAAACCATAAAACCTGACACTTTAGCACCCCTTGAGGCCTTAAACCTGTTATATGAACTGAAAAAACTCTCAGAAGAATAAATAAAGCACCTTACTAAGAAAAGTTTGGGGGGTGCCATTTCACGCAGCCGAACAGCGCTGTCAACCGTCGGCAGTTTAGTATGCCGACAAACAAATGAACAATGAACTTTCTCTGATCTTCCATCTACTTATCCACTGTGTGAAAATTGAATTACCTGAAAAATCTATGGCCTCGGATTAATAATTAAATTGGGGCTCAACAAAGACAGATGGCTCTTCATATTATTGACAGCCCCGGCCTGAAATGGTACAAACCATTTTCTTGACTGTGGAGGAATGGCCGAGTGGTTGAAGGCGGCGGTCTTGAAAACCGTTGAACGAAAGTTCCGTGGGTTCGAATCCTACTTCCTCCGCCACATATTTTTTAATCATTTTGGCCGGAGAGATGACCGAGTCGGCTGAAGGTGCTCGCCTGCTAAGCGAGTGTGGGGGTTATACCCCACCGAGGGTTCGAATCCCTCTCTCTCCGCCATTTTTAATTCCAGCAACATCCAGGATGTTCTTTTAAGCCCGCATAATAGCCCAATTAAGTAACCCCAATATATACAGTGGGGTTTTCTTTCGCCCTTTACACTTCCTTTCCCCAAAACATCCCCTTGGGTAAATACCCGACCCCTTCTAGCTATATCACCATAAAATCAAAAAATATCCATTACCTAAGATTTGGCTTCAAAGTCCAGGCAGGAAAGTAACCACCTGAAATAATTTTAGAAATACAAAATACAATTTTATTGACGAGCATAGGCGCATTTATTGCATGTAACTAACTTAAATTACACGGTTTATTGACAATCCTTATCGTTTAATAATTATTATCACATCGAAACTGCTGAGAAATGGGTTATAAGGGGGGGAGAAATGTCTATTAATCTAAATTGTAAATGCTGGGAAATTATGAGTTGTGACAATCTCGATTGTCCTGCCAGGCTTGAACCTGAAACACCATGCTGGGAAATTGCCAAAAGGGTTGAGGATTATCGTAGTGTTTTAAATATCTGTCATGATTGTATCGTTTATATACTTAAAGAAAAAACTTATGCTATAGACAGAAAGGAGTTATTTCTTATTATAAGCCAGAGAGGACTTTTAAACAATATTGTTACAGGCCCAAAAGTTTGTGCTCTGAGGCCTGTTGCTTAGGGTTAATAATTTTAAATTAGATTAGATTCTAAAAATAATGTTTTGAAGTCATTGAATTTATGAATATGATTAAACCAGAGAAGAGAATGGTATTATTATCAATTAATGAATCATTGGTTAAGGCCATGGTTCGTTGCATAGATGAAAAACTAGAAGGTCTAACGATGCTAGTTGGTAGATTGGGCAGAAAGCGACTTTTGGGCTTAAAAAATGGAAGTCGTATACCTATGAAAGTTTATTCCGATGATTGGCCAATGATGAAAGATGATTTGAAAAAACTCTGGGATGCTGGCATCTTTGAATGTAATTATGAGTTGAAAAATGATAGGTATTTGGCAACAATGAAACTCGAGGAAATTGTTGAAAGCAAGTTAAGATGTTGTATCGAAGAGACAGAAAGTAAAAACAGTTAGTAACTGAGTAAATAGTTAAACATTCTGCAACAAGTGTTTAATTTCCCTCCCCGTCCAAAAACTAAATAATAAACACAGTATGTTTAAGTAGCCGACTAGCGATTGCTGCTATCAATTTACAGTCGTGAAACATTCCTAATCTATCAAGATTGCCAGTCGATATATTCAGTCAGATTTTGTATGACAAAAGTTAAGATAGTGGCAAGCAATGTGGACTGTTGGAAGTTATTATGACAGGCGTTTGTTCCGCATCATTTTTTTGCATTTGTTTTTCTCACAAATACTGGACGCAAGGAGAATACTTGGTCAAGACGAAATACTCTTCTCATTATAACGACTGTTGCACATGACATGATGACAGCTATGTCATTTGTCGCCTCAAAGATTATGGAATGGACAATATCACCCCAGCTTTCAAAGCCTGCGCTCATTGACAATTCAAACGGCCAAAAGAGTGAAAGTGGTCCATCGGTAAATATATAGTCAGCAAAAAGATGCGAACCTATCAACAGGAATGATTGGAAGAAGCTTATTGGCGGTAGGCTCCTCCATATACGAGAACATATTGCATATAATACCCCTATAAAACAAGCAAAAAGTAAACTATGGGTGGGGCCCCTGTGAAATAGCTCTCCATTCCCAGAATATAATAGTCCGAAAATAACATCTATATCTGGCAAATTCGACAACATGACAACGACAGCTAAAACTTTCCATTGCCTAAACACAGAAACCTCATCTGCATTTGAAGTTAAATCATATGCAGTGAGGCCCAAAGCAGCATGTCCTAATGGTAATGACATTCTCTCCTTTTCCTATATTCTCGTTTCAAATACAACTGTTTTTGGGGCATGTTTATAACAACAATCTCAAAACCTTCAATTGTTTGTTATGAATTCCATGCAATATGTACACCATTAACTTTATGAATCTCGATATTGTATTATTCGCAATAGATTGAGAACTAGGAAAACATATTGCATGAGGAATTTGTGAGGAAAATATAGCGAAATGACTGGAGGTGAAACTGCGAAATAACCAAATTTTGAACATGAACATTTCATTCTATATTATAAAAAGTAAATTATCTAACAGTCCGTGTTGCTGCTACAAAGGTGAACCCTGCCAGAAATAGCGGGGTTATTTATTTGAAATTTATAATGTCTTATGGATATGTTGAGTTATATTTTGTATGACAAAACTATAGATTGTGGCAAGTTATGTCAAATTGAACTCCCTGGATAATTAACGTATTAGCAACAAAGCTAATACCATGGATAGGAGATTGATTGAGTTCATATTCGAATCACTTTGCCCTTCGCGATTGACCTTACACATAGGAAAAATATTAAGTTTCCCCCCCCAACATGACCAACACATTATTGCAATAATCAAAAGAGTAACATTATGAAAAGAAATATTTTTATAATTTTAGCTTTCTTTTTGACTTTATATGGAAGCAGTGGAAGCAGTAGAGGAAATAATGCAGAACCGCTGCAATATTACCCTTTGTTCATACTTTCCGGGCAATCCAATATGCAACTCTTGGACATTGGATATTTTCTTCCCATCATTGAAGAAACTTTTGGTCCTGGCACAATAGCTGTAAAAGATACTTTGAGTGGCCAATCAATAACAAATTGGTATGACAAATATGACCTCCTGGCTGGTGACGGTGACGGAGATCCTGTAGGGTGGTTCTATTATTTATTAAAACGTAAGATTTTTTCTGCTATTGGGAATAAAAATATTAGAGATGTTTTTTTTATATGGATGCAGGGCGAAACGGATGGTTTATATCCAAACCGCTATTCTGAAGTCTATGAAGAGAACTTAATTGGTTTAATTAAATTAATTGAATCAGATTTAAGACATAAATTTAACTCTGAAATTAAATTTAACTTTGTTATAGGTAGAATAAATGAATTCGGGAGGAAATTCCCCAATAAAGTTGCTCAATGGGACGCAATAAGAGAAGCTCAAGTGAGGGTAGCAGAAAATTACCCAAATGGAACCTGGGTAAATACAGATGATTTGGGTACTATTGATAATGGTTTACACTTTGATGATGTTGGATATCGATTACTTGGTGAAAGATTTGCGCGCGCAGCAATTAGTTTAATTGACCCTTAAAATGAAATAGTTCAGATAAACAACAAAGCCAAGTAACAGACTATTATTGAATTTGTCATTACTGCTGATATGTCTGACAAGCGTCAGGTAGAAAAGACTTATCCATTACCCCCTGTTTTATAGGGGGTTTTTTCTTTCATATGCAAGGATAACTACTGTAGAGATCTGCTATCAATTTACATTCGTGAATCATTCTCAAACTGTCAAGATGTACAGTGGACACCTTTACCTGAATTTCATATTTTGCGCTCATTATTCTCTCCTTTTGACGATAAATTCTTCCCACCCTATAACTTCCCTATCATTTAATTGGTGTTGACTGAGATGCTCTCTCCCGGCAATTAATGCACCAATAGAATAATAATCTTGCT
>PKTW01000033.1 GCA_002868955.1 Desulfobulbaceae bacterium | reverse complement strand
TCCAGGGCTGCAACACCGGGTAATACCTTGCCCTCCATAAGCATGAGAAAAGCCCCACCGCCGGTTGAGATATACGAGATGTTGTTTGATTCGCCAGCCCGGTGCACTGCCACATCCGTGTCACCTCCACCGACAATGGTCAGGGCCTGTGATGCGGCCAGTTTCTGCACCATGGCCATGGTGCCCCTGGAAAAGGCATCCATCTCAAAGGCACCCATGGGACCGTTCCAGATAATGGTGCCGGCATCTTCCAGGGCCTCACCAAACAACAGGGTTGAGGCCGGGCCGATGTCTAAGATCATCCAGCTTTTCGGCACTTCCTGGGCCGTGGTTATCTTGTTGGCAGCCTTGGAATCAAACCTGTCTGCAACGATACAGTCGACCGGCAGGTACAGTTTCACCCCCTGTTTCAGTGCCTTGGCGACAAGCTCATTGGCTGTTTCCAGGAGATCATCCTCAACCCTGGATGTTCCCACCTCGTACCCCTGGGCCTTTAAAAAGGTGTTGGCCATGGCACCGCCGATAATCATCTTATCCACCCGGTCGATCATGTTGCGTAAAGCGCCGAGCTTGCTGGATACCTTGGCGCCGCCGACAATAGCAACCAGGGGCCGGCTCGGGTTGCTGACAGACCTGTGGAAATAATCCATTTCCTTCTGCAGCAGGAACCCGGCTGCACATTCCTGGAAAAATTCGACCACGCCCACTACCGAGGCATGGGCCCGGTGCGCCACAGCAAAGGCATCATTGATATACACGTCTGCAAGTTTCGCCAGCTGCCGGCAGAACTCAGGATCGTTTTTCTTTTCTTCCTCATGGAATCTCAGGTTTTCCAGGAGCAGAACATCACCAAATGCCATTTGCCCGACCATGGCTTCAACCTCGGGACCAATGCAGTCAGGCGCCAGTTTTACCTCTTTTTCCAGGAGCCTGGATAGCCTTTTGGCAACCGGGGCCAGGCTGTACTTTTCCTGCCGCTGGCCGTCGGGGCGCCCGAGATGGGAAATAATAATAACCTTCGCATGTTCATCCAGGGCGTAGTTGATAGTTGGTAATACCCCCCTGATCCGGATGTCATCCGTAATGTTGCCCTGCTCATCAAGCGGCACATTAAAATCAACCCGGATAAGTACTGTTTTTCCTTTTACAACCAGGTCACTGATGTTCTTCATTGACCCTCCTTATCTAAAAATCGTAATTTTAAAAAAAATTAGAGTTCACGCTGCATTAAAATGGCATCTTCCACCGGTTCATCATAGTAATTTTTTCGCGATCCGACTCTGAAAAAGCCCCGCTTTTCATAAAGATTTCTGGCCGCTGTATTTGATGCGCGCAGCTCAAGAAAACAGTTCTTAACCCCTTTTGTCCTGCAGTAGTTTAAAACAAAATCGAGTATCTGTGAGCCGACGCCTTTTTTTCGCACACTTTCCGCTACACTTAATTTCAGGATTTCTGCCTCATCTGCCATGATCCGCCCGTACAAAACAGCCTGTATCATATCTAATGCTGCATTGCGGACAACAAACTGAAAGCCCGCCGGCTGCTGCAATTCATCCTCCAGGTGTTCACGGCTCCAGGCCGAAAGGGTGTCCGCTTCCAGCACAAGGATCGCCGGTATATCCTCGGGCCGCATTGGACCTATGCTCAGTTTGTAATTACCCACAACACGACTAACCCGAATAATTCATTAACATTTCTGAAATGCTCACCCGAGGCGGGTCGATACAGCCCAACCTCCTGTGTCGCCGGACGTTCAGCATACCAATGTATAGCTAATCCCCCGGCTCCTCAAATCCTGGGCGTCTCAACCCGTGAATTTTTCGGGTTAAATCATTTTGTCGGTGATGGAAACGGTCAGATCACCAAGCATATTGGTGTAGCTGCCGAGCTCGTTGTCGTACCAGCCGTAAATGACCGCCTGGGTTACCGGGACCTGGATTTTTGGCGAAGTGCCCGGTTCAATATTGCAGCTTTTTATCTTGTCCAGGTTGACATTTACTGTCGCTGTCCTGGTGTGGGTTTCCGTCCCTTCAATGACCGTTGCCGCACATGGTATGCAAACTATATCCGCAGAGACATTCTGTTCCTCGGAATAATTAATATAGGGGGAATCTTGCGCATACTCCTTATAAATGGAATTTATCAGGTCCCTTTTGATCGGGTTTTCCAGTTCATCCTGCAGGTTAAGCACCAGCACGATCAGGGAGCCGGTTGAAGTGGGAATGCGTACCGACTCTGCGATGAAGCCGATATTTTTCATTTCCGGGATAACCAGGCCAAGGGCCCGGGCTGCTCCGGTGGTGGTGAGTATTATGTTATTCAGTATTGAACGGCTTTTCCGCAGGTCGCCAGCCCCGGCTGCCGGAAGCCTGTCAAGAACCTGCTGGCTGCCGGTTGCAGCATGCACTGTCACCATGGAGGCACTCAAAAAGTTCTCCGCACCAAAGTGGTCCATTAAGGGCTTGATCATATAGGCCAGGCAGGTGGTGGTGCAGGACGCCGCAGAAATAACATTATGTTTTGTCGGCACGTAGTCGTCATCATTTATTCCCATTACTGTGGTCACTGCATCCTCCGGCATGTCAAGCCCCTTGGCTTTTATCTTGAAGGGTGCGGACAGAAGCACCTTTTCAGCACCGGCATGCAGATGGCCCCGTAACGCTCCCCCGGGCGCTTCGGCATCAGCAGTGGGATCGTTAAAGACACCTGTGGTATCAACCACAAAACGGACATCATTCTCTTTCCAGGTAATGTCTTTCGGGTTCCGGGCCTCTTGCAGGATTTTGACAGGGACACCGTTGATCACCATTGTGCCATCCTCTTCATTGAGGTTTTCAATGACCCTGCTGCACTTGTTCCCATGCAAAAAAATACCCAGCCGTCCATACGTGGAGTCTCTCTCAATGGCAGATGCCAGGTCATGAAGGCTGCGTCCAACCTTGCGGCCGATGTTGACGACAATCCCGGAATAGTGCTGCCTGGAAACATGATGCCAAAGCGTCAGCTTGCCTATACGGCCTAAGCCGTTTATCCCAAGTTTCATGAAACGCTGTCTCCTTTTTGATAATTGATTTTATTGGAAATATCTTTCAGGTACAGTGGTTGAAACAACTCCTGCCCCTTATGGAAAATGATTAAAACATAACGGCAAAACCTATTGTTTTACAAGTGAAAACAAACATAACCTGCTAAACTTTCCCAGCAATTGCCATAATCTTTGTTCATTTTATTGAATGGATCAAGGTTTTACTTGACTTATGTGTAAATTTCGACCAAAAAATATGGTTTTGTAAAATATTGGAGAGAGCTAACAGTTTATTAATTTTTTTTAGGAGAACTTGACGCATGTCAGGATATCTTTTTACCTCAGAATCAGTTTCAGAAGGACACCCGGACAAAGTTGCAGACCAGATTTCAGACGCTGTTCTGGATGCACTATTGGAACAGGATACTGCAGCCAGGGTTGCCTGTGAAAGCCTTGTTACCACCGGTATGGTATTGATAGCCGGTGAAATCACCACCACCGCCTGGGTCGACATGCCGCAGATCGTCCGGAATACTGTCAAGGAGATTGGCTACAACTCTTCTGACATGGGCTTTGATTCCCAATCCTGCGCCGTACTTACATCCATCGACAAACAGTCCCCTGATATTGCTCAGGGAGTCAATGAAGGGTCAGGACTTGATCTGGACCAGGGGGCCGGCGACCAGGGCCTCATGTTCGGCTATGCCTGCAGGGAAACCAAGGTACTGATGCCCATGCCTATTACCTATGCCCACCGGCTCATGAAGCGGCAGGCAGAAGTCCGCAAGGCAGGCTTATTGCCCTGGCTGCGGCCCGATGCCAAGAGCCAGGTCACTGTTGAGTATGGGGATGACGGACCTGAAAGAATTGAGGCCATTGTCCTCTCAACACAGCACAACCCTGATGTAAATTATGTTGACCTGAAGGAAGGGGTAATGGAGGAGATCATAAAACCCATAATCCCCAGTCATATTGTGGACAGCAACACCAAGTACTTTATCAACCCGACCGGGCGCTTTGTGATCGGCGGACCCGTAGGTGACTGCGGGGTGACAGGCCGTAAAATTATTGTTGATACATATGGCGGCATGGGGTCCCATGGCGGCGGCGCCTTTTCCGGCAAGGATCCTTCCAAGGTTGACCGTTCCTCATCGTATATGGGCCGTTATGTGGCCAAGAACATTGTGGCTTCAGGCCTGGCTGACGAGGTCGAGGTGCAGATTGCTTATGCCATTGGTATTTCCAAGCCAGTGTCTATCAATGTCCATTCTTTTGGGACAGGAAAAATTGCAGACAAAAAAATAAAACAACTGATCTATGATCATTTTGACCTGAGACCGAAAGCCATAATCCAGGACCTTGACCTGCTCAGGCCGATATACAAGAAAACTGCCGCCTATGGCCATTTCGGCAGGGAGCTGCCTGAATTTACCTGGGAAAACACGGACAAGGCTGAAGAACTGAAGTCTGCAGCCGGAATCAAGTAAAGGAGTGCGAGAACATCATGAACAAGGTTATGACTGATACGGCTGATTTCAAAGTTGCTGATATCCATTTGGCAGATTGGGGCAGGAAAGAGATCAACATTGCGGAAACGGAAATGCCCGGCCTCATGACAATCCGTGAGGAATACAGCTCCCGAAAGCCCCTCAAGGGCGCCAGGATAGCGGGCTGTCTTCATATGACCATCCAAACAGCCGTGCTAATGGAGACGCTCATCGAGCTTGGCGCTGAAATACGCTGGTCTTCCTGTAATATTTTCTCCACCCAGGATCATGCCGCAGCCGCCATGGCCGCTGCCAATATCCCTACTTTTGCCTGGAAAGGGGAGAACGAGGAGGAATTCTGGTGGTGTATCGACCAGACCATTTTCGGACCTGACGGCTGGCGTCCCAATATGCTGCTCGATGACGGCGGTGATCTTACCCTGATAATGCATGAAAAGTATCCGGAGCTCATGAAAGAGGTGCGCGGCATCAGTGAGGAAACAACCACCGGTGTGCACCGGCTTGACGAGATGATGTTAAAAGGCTCTCTGCTGGCGCCGGCCTTCAATGTCAACGACTCAGTAACAAAATCAAAATTTGACAATCTCTACGGCTGCCGTGAATCCCTGATTGACGGGATTAAGAGGGCGACCGACGTCATGATCGCCGGCAAGATCGCAGTGATCTGCGGCTACGGTGATGTCGGCAAGGGGTGTGCCCAGGCCCTGCGCGGTATGGGGGCAACCGTCTGGATTACCGAGATCGACCCCATCTGCGCTCTGCAGGCCGCCATGGAGGGCTATAGGGTCGTGACCATGGATGAGGCTGCACCTATGGGCAATATTTTTGTCACCTGCACGGGCAATGTCGGGGTCATCAGCAGAAAACACATGGAACAGATGCCCGACCAGGCCATTGTCTGCAATATCGGCCACTTTGACTCTGAAATTGATATCACCGGCATCCGTGACCTTCCCTGGGAAAACATCAAGCCCCAGGTTGATCACGTTATATTCCCTGACAATAAGCGTATTATTGTTCTGGCTGAAGGGCGCCTGGTTAATCTTGGCTGTGCCACAGGCCATCCAAGCTTTGTCATGAGCAACTCCTTTTCAAACCAGGTCCTGGCCCAGATCGAACTCTGGCAGAACCAGGGAAAATATGAGAACAAGGTATACTTTCTGCCGAAACATCTCGACGAGATGGTCGCCAGGCTGCACCTCAAGAAAATAGGCGCCAACCTTACCACCTTGAGCAAGGAGCAGGCCGACTATATAGGCGTCAAAGTAGAAGGCCCCTACAAGCCAGAATATTACCGCTACTAGTTTGGCACTTCAAAAACATCCAACAACCTGAACTTTGCATCGGGAAGCCCGGGTTCAATCTCTGCCAGACTTCCCGCTTGCAAAGGCGAGCCATGCATTTTCAATTTCTCCTGTCCGGGCCCCATGGCGATATAGAACTTTGTCCTGAAGATCTTGATCAGCCATTTCTCATAAGCCCGGGAGAGCACCATCCCTTTCTCAAACTGGCAGACTATTTTGGCGCCCTGCAGGAATTCATCATGCTGGAGGAGGGGAGTCTCCTCTGTGCAGCCCTGAAAAAACAGGGACGGCTTGCTGATATAAAACCTGCTGATATCTCTGAGCTTATCATCCGCTCTGAAAAGCATGGTGCCTATTACCATATTGCCAGTGCTGAAATTATTGGCCCCGGGGTAAACAGCAAATGTGCTGTTACCACAGCACTGTCAGAATCTGCCAAAATATCCCTGCAGGCAGAACATGGGATTCTCCGGAAGCTTTCCAAAATCACGCCGGATTATCTGCCGGAATTATTTTACAGCAAGACCATCACATGGCAGACAGACGCAGGCGCTGCAGAATTTATCATGGTATTGGGAGAGTGGCTTGACGGTTATCACGAATGGCACGCAAGTAATGTCCCGGGATCATACAAACAAAAAATTAAACTCTGGGATTATGAAAACGGCTGCCGCTTCCTCGCGGATGCTGAAAGCTATGAAATGCTGCGCCAGATTGCTTACATCCTGACATGTTATTATGACCAGGCCTCTTTCTGCCAGATCTATCCCTGGCATCATGGGGCCGGGGATTTTATTGTCAAACCTGAAGCCGATACAGTTTCGGTGAAACTGATCACTGCCAGGCAGTATGAACCCCTGGTCCATTTTGACGGGGAAGAGGAGGCTGACCGGCTGGTTGCTGCGATTCATTTTCTGCTCAACCTTGTTTTCAGAATCCGACTGGACAGACTCGATGGCGTCGGGAAGCCTTGCTGGCTTGACAATTTTGCCGTACATGCAGCAGTTGAAGGTTTCTTTGCCGGGCTGCGCGCTTCATCCACAACTAACAGATTAATGGTCGGCCCGGCGGCGGATTTTCTGGAAATCATGCAGTCATTTGGTGCTGGGGAGATTTTCGATATGTATGGATCTCTACTGCAGATCTATGCGGATGAAGACCAAGATGATTTTCGCCTGATACAGGATTCGCTCGCTGACCATTCGGCACAGCTGCATGACGCGCTGCAGAGATATTCTCTGGCAGGCCCCTGAGGAGGCTTACCCGGAAATTTTTCCGGCCAGGTTTATATCGCCGGAAAGAACAGTATGGATTGTGCCTGCCCGGTCCCTGATACGCAAAATGCCATCAACATCAGGCCCCAGTGAAACACCGGTGACCTTCTGCCCCTTGGGTGTGACCCAGGTGAGAATTTTATCCTTGCTGGCATCGCGCTGCATCCATTCCTGGAGAATTGTCTGAAAATCTCCCATGACCAGATGCTGCACCTCTTTCTCAATCGCGAAAACACATGTTTCCAACACTGTTTCAGCTGAAATTTCCCTGTCCACATGAAGTGATAAGGCGGTGGCCCGCTCCTTCAGTTCAGCTGGAAAGCCGCCTGCAGGAGGAAAGAGATTTAAGCCGACACCAACAACAACAAGTGGCTCCTGGCCTGTAGATCCGTTTTGCATTGAACCTGTTTCGCTCAGGATGCCAGCAAATTTACTCCCTCCCAGCAGTAAATCATTGGGCCATTTTATTTTGGGGAGGACAGCATATTCAGTTTCAACTGCCTTGCAGACAGCCAAACCTGCGGCAAGGGTAACTTTTGGCAACTGGTCCGGGGCCAGCCTCGGCCTCAGGATGATCGTGAAGTAAAGCCCCATGCCAGGCAATGACAGCCAGGAACGGTTCAGTCTCCCCCGGCCACCGGTTTGCGTTTCAGCCACAATAACAGTTCCTGGTGCAGCGCCCTGCTGGCCAACCTCAAGGGCTACAGAATTGGTGGAGTCTGTGACGTCAAGTCGTATTATGTTCCTAGTCACCACGGCTGTATATTATTCCTATGCCCTGAACCGGTTGTAAATCGTGGCTTACATTCAAAAAAAAAGACAGGGGCATACTTTTGCCCCTGTCTTTCTGCTTTTATTGAAGGACTAAGAAAAGGAGGTGAATTACACGCCCCGTTTATCTTCGTCTTTGGCCCTTTCGGGCAGTGCATACATGGTGCTGCTGCCGCTTGACCAGAACATCAGCTTGCTCTCTTTCACAAGTTCATTGGCTGCATTTTTGATCTCGCGAGGTTTTGCATCCTCAAACCATTTATGCATGTCCTTGAGATAAAGGGCCGGCTTCTTAGCCGCGTTCATTTTTTCCAGAATTGTTGCTTTTACCTGTTCCTTGTCAGCCATTTGTTTATTCTCCTAAGAGTAAAATTACTTGATATGGCTTGTGAACTTGAACTGGGTGGTGGTCCGCCAGGTATCATATGCCAGGCGGTAATCGTCAATGCTCTTATTCGTAAATGGAATGTTGCATTTCTCGAAAAATTTCTCCCAGCCAATTCGCTCGGCCCACTCACCGACACGTTCATATTTCTTAGCATCTTTGGCATATACTTCAAGTATATTTTTGACCGCATCTACAACCTCATGCCAACGTGGCGGATTGTTGGGCAGAAACTGAATAACCAGCTTGGAGAATTTTGGCGCCGACCTGGAGTTGGAGATCTTGCCGCCAACCAGGATGGCAATACCGTCGCCTTGCGGATCTGCCAGAGGCATGGAAGGACACATGGTAT
>PKTW01000187.1 GCA_002868955.1 Desulfobulbaceae bacterium | reverse complement strand
GCAGAAGCTGGCCGGTGATGCAGGCGAGCAGAACCAGTAAGAACATGAGTACACCCGTCACCCAGGTGATCTCGCGCGGTTTTTTATAACTGACCCTTAGGAAAACATGGACAAGATGTATGATGATGACGGCTACAATAAGATTGCCCCCGACATTGTGAATTGACCTGAAAAACCAGCCAAAGGGAATCTCATTGGTTATGGTCTGTACACTTTGAAAGGCATACTCGGGGTGCGGTACGTAGTAGAGCAGCAGCATGATGCCGGTGATTGCCTGGACAATAAAGGCTATGAGCGATACAAAACCGAGGGTGCTCCAGAAATTGGCGCCTTTAGGAGTCCTGAACAACCGTAAATGCTTGTTGACGAGTTCTTCGAGACCTATTCTTATTTCTATCCAGTGTACTAATTTTCCCCACATGCTATGACCCCGCAGTAAGTTATCCTGGTAAGGATGAATCCTCTACCCTATTGTAATATCATCAGCCGTTATTTTGAGCGGATACCGCAGCAAAGCTTTCGTGGCTGGACCGGAAAGGACATTGCCCTCCAGATCGAATTCACCGGCATGACATGGGCATACCAGCTTATTATTGAATTTGTCGTAACCCACAAGACAGCCCAGATGCGTGCATATTCTGGAAAGGGCAATGAAGCCGCTGCCTTTCCGGTTAATGACGACCATGGGTATCTCGTTGAAAATAATTTCTTTGGCAGTGCCTGGCGGTATGTCATCTTTATCGATGGTGAGAGGCGTATCTTTGGCACTGTTTTTTGGTGGAACAAGAAATTTAGATGCGGGATACACAAACGAGATAAGGGTAGTTGTGCCGAGGAAAGCAAGAGATGTTTTTAATAATTGCCGCCTTTCCATATTTACCCCCCCTTGGAGCTGTTAAGTATTTGCAGAGATGACACGATAAAATCCTTTAGTTCTTGGGCCTGGTTTTTATTTATATTCAAGTGATGGTGTAACCTTGTTAATGACCCAGAAAAGAGCAAATGGTGTTGCAAAAACAGTCAGGGCTCCGAAGAGGCCTTCCTTGTATGTTTCCATGTTGTGGGGGATAATCGGCATGTGATAGTGCATATACCCCGCAAACGATAAAGAGAAGGCCTGGCCACCTATAACGACGTTCCAACGCATCATGAATACACCAAAAAGAACAAAAATAAGGGCAAAGAATACCCGCCTGATCGAGAGCCCCGGGACAAGCAGCATGATAAAAGGCAGCAGGTTGCCGATGCCGTACTGCATAACAAAGATATGGATGAAATCCTTGCCGTACATGACGGATCGCAAAATATCCCAGGACTTCATTGCTGTGTAACCCCTGAAGATCAAGTCAAGCAATTCAAGGGTGATGGCGGCAATCAGAAAACCCAGGAGGTAGCGCGAGGTCTTGTTTATGACATCGAGCTCGGCACCGGCAATGACCTGTACCGATTCATCACCCTTGCCTTTGGCAATGATGGCGCTCCATTTTTTAAACTCCATGATGATAATATAGGTGAGCATGCAGAGTGCAATACCGGAGACAACCGCTGACATGATAAAAATAACGGGCATGAGCGGTGACATCCAGAGGGCATTGGCCTTGACAGAACCGAAGATAAAACCGGCGTAGCCGTGGAGAAAACAGGCGACCGGGATACCGATGCCGGCAAGAATCTTTACGGCTTTTTTGTCCTTGGCAACAGCTGCGTCACTGGTATCGAAAGCGCCGAGTGACAGCAGAAGATAAAGGTAGTATTTAAACCGGTCCACAGCGCCTTCCTTGCCTTTGAGGATTTCGATCTGGTCTACAAAAAACTTGCGGTAGACAAACCATATTTCACTTAAGACAATGACGGCGTAGGTGGAAAAGACAATTCCAAAGGCGGCAATGGCCGAGGTAAAGTGGGGGGTGAACATGACATTCATGCCCCGAAACGGCTGCTGCAGGTGGAATTGCAGGGGCATCATGGCCACTGGCAATAATGCAAGAGAGAAAACAAGCGAAAACCGTGCGATGGTTTTCAGGTCCTGCTGCCCGAAGACATGATAGAGTGAGGAAAGAACGAATGCCCCTGCCACAAGACCGGTCATGTAGGGATACATAACGATCTGGATGGACCAGTAGATGAATTCGTTGGGATAGGTGAAAAGCTCTTTTGCTGTCCATTCAAGGCCGTGGACGACCAGATGTTCCCCTCCCTGGCCTACAATATTCTCAACCGACATTTTTGTTACCTCACATTGGTATCCAGGCCGATATAGTAGACCTGGGGTTTTGTGCCATATTCATCTTTTAAGACAGATACACGTTCGGTCATGATTACCTTGGTCACCGGATCATTGGGGTCTTTCAGGTTACCTATGCGGCGGGCGCCAAACGGGCAGTTTTGTACACAGGCGGTTTTCATGCCGTTTTTTATTCTGTGGTAGCAGAAGGTGCATTTTTCAGCTACTTTATGGATCGGATGGAAAAAACGCATGCCGTAGGGACATGCCATGATGCAATAGCCGCAGCCGATGCACCATTTGCGATCGACAAGCACAACCCCATCCTGGGTCTGGTAGGTTGCACCAACCGGGCAGACCTGGACACAGGCCGGTTTTTTACACTGGTTGCAGAGTTTCGGTACGAAGAAGCCCTTGGCAATCTGCTCAGGCGGGATTTCGTTTTCGCGTATCTTTGTTTCTGTGTAGCCATCCCTGCCGCCGTATGGTGATTCGATATGAGCCTGGCCGTTTTTCATCAGGACGTATCGTTCAACCCATGTCCTGGTAATAGGCGGGTCATAGGGGATTTCATTTTCTTTTTTACAGGCCTTGACGCAGAGACCGCACCCCACGCATTTTTGCGTGTCCACCAGGAAAACCCAGCGGATAGAAGAATCACCCGTGTAGGCTTTCACCTCTGCCGGACTCAGCATCTTGAAGGCTGAAAGCGGCAGAGTCGAGGCCAGGGTGGTTTTAAAAGTGTTTTTTATGAAATCTCGACGAGAGCAACTCATTACATATTCTCCAAATCGGGGTTATGCGGATTATGGCAATCAACACAGTTTTCACCGGGATTGTGATCTTGAGGATTGATACCGGGAAGCTCTGAACGCTGGCTGGTGGGGTAGGGCAAATAGGTATGGCACCTGAGACATTGAGCCCTGCTGGTGTCTATTGCCAGTGTTTCAGGATTGTCTGGGTGATCTATGGCTGGTCCGTGGCAGTTTTCACACTCAATGATTTCATGGGGCGAATCGAGAAGGGACTCAACATTTTCTTCATGGCATTCCTGGCAATACTGCTTGCCCCTGTATTTTACCTTGAAGTTTTTCCAGTCATCGATACTTGAAAGCCGATGATAGTTGTAAGTAAAGTTTCCGCCTTCTTCAACTCCAAAATCACTGGGTACCAGGAAATGCCGCACTACCAGGAGCAGGGCGATTCCTGCAAGGACCACCCACAGAGGTCGCAATACATGATTTTTCATTTACGCTGTCTGCCTCCTTTAACCGAGGAATATTGCTGTTTTCGCAACCGGATTTTCAACGGAGCTTACCAGTGAAAAATTAGGTTTTATGGCCTGTGACTCTTCCGGTTTAGAATGGGATAACACCTGTAACTGTTCTTCCTGAGTTTGTTTTCGAGCCTTTTTCTTTAATGATTCTAGAATGATATAATAATTATTAATGGGTTGTCGGATAATTAATATTCCATATTGCGGTAATTATTATTGACATAGTTTCGAATATATGGCAACAGGTTTTGTACCACATTGTGGTATTGAAATATGGTGGAGGAATATAAAAGCCTCCGGTAATTTGTGCAACCAGTAATTTCATTCTTTCATATTTTTTTTGAAGAATCCATAAAAATACGAACAAACAAACAGATAGAGAAAACATATGGCTGAGACGCAGGGTACGCTTGAGGTGCAGCTGAAATCTTTGACCAGGCAGGTCCAGTTTCTGCAGGAAACGGTCGATGAATTATCTGCCAGGCTGTCCGGTCTGGAAAAAGGAAAAGTGCTTAGAGAGGCACCCCTGGAGGTCGAAGGGACAATACCTCCTGTGCAACAGGTAAATATTCCCCGGGAGGGGGTCCTGAAAAAAGCAGGCACAGGCGCACTGCTGCCCAGAGTGGCAACAGTCTGCTTCATTCTGGTATTTGCCCTTATTCTCAGAACCATAACGGACAACGGCACAATTAACACGCAGCTCGGCTCGCTGCTCGGTATGGGGTATGCTGCAGCACTCATCATCGGCGGCTGGTGGCTTTACAGCAGGCAAAACCGCCTGGCGCCTATCTTTCCCGCCTGTGGCCTGCTGCTGCTTTTTTCCATTGTGCTGGAAACCCATTCCCGCTTTCAATCGCTTTCGTCCGTGATGGCATATATTATTTTATTCGCAGCCGCTGCTGTGGTAATAACAACCGGCCTGCGATATCGGGCTTCAGTTCAGCTTTGTATTGCCGCCCTGGGAAGTGGACTTGTCGGCATGTCCATTGATTTTCCATATCTTCTTTATCCAATGCTGGCGCTGCTGCTTTTCGGCGGTTGTGTGGCGGCGTATATCGCAAATTATAAAAAATTATGCCCATCGCTGCGTTGGACGACATTGGGATTGGTTTTTGTCTTCTGGCTCTTCTGGGCCTTTAAATTAAACGTCCCGGCTGCCTGTGATGAGCCTACGGCAACGCTGCTTCACTTGAACTGGTTTCTTCCTTTACTTTTTGTTTTCTGGGCATTTTATACTGTTACCAATATACACAGGATGGCAACGGAAAGTGAAGATCTGGGTTTTTTTGAAAGTTTACTGCCGACCATATCTGGTGTGGGGGCCTTTCTGGCTGCTTGGTCCGTCACAATACCATGGTATAGCAGCACGCTCTGGCTGGGCATTGTCGGGGTTCTTGCTGCTTTGCTCCATATTGTGGCAGGAGGCTGGCTGGCAGCCCGCAATAAAGAGGGGGCCATCGGCAGTGCGACCTACACCTTTGCCGGGGTAATTCTGCTGGGCTTCGGGGTTGCAGCAATCTTTTCTAATCTCCTGTGGGCTGTGCCGGTTTTATCAGTATCGGCATATCTCCTGGCCAGGGTAGCAAACAGTTGGCAAAGTGGCGGCATCCGCTGCACCTCGTATCTGTTTCAGCTGGCAGCAGGCCTTGTTGCTTTAAGCAGCGGCGTTGTGGCAGCTGATATTGCATCTCCGCTTGTTGGCGGTCTGGTCATAGGCACCCTGATGACCATGAGTTTTCTGCAGTATCGCTGGTGCCGGAGTCATACTCCACCGGCAATGCATTCGGCCTTTTTCTCCTGGCTCGACCGGAAGGACTTCAGTGCGGTCATCCTGCTTCTCACAGGACTGATCAGCGGTTTCTTTCTCCTGCGATTAGGGCTTTACCAGGTATTGGCCAGGAGCACTGCTGATTTTGAATATATGTTTCGGGGAGGGCAGACGGTTTTTATTAACCTCGGGGCTATATCCCTTCTATTGGCTGCAAGCAGCAGGAAAAATAACGAAATACTGACCGTGGCAATCGTTGTCGGACTGCTCGGCATGATGAAATCGTTTGTCTTTGACCTTTTCGGCATTAAGGGTATGCCGCTTGTCTTCAGTGTCTTTTCATCCGGTGTTGTTGCTGCTGTGGGTTCGGTTGTGTCCACCCGCTGGCAGGGCAAAAAAGAGAAGATGAAGCCTGAGGGCATGACTGGATTGGTTTGAAAACAAGGATATTTATATTATAGCTCACCACCGGTGATCTTGTAGAGCAGAAAATGGTAGGAGCTGATTGCTGTTAGGAGCAGCACTAACAGAAGCGATAGTATAATTGCCGTCCGCTGGTATTTCTGCACGGGGCCGGCAAGGTCTTTCTTGCTCTTTAAAGGCTCGACAATGACTGTTGAAAGGCCGAAGAATGCGGCTGGGATCAGTGTGAAGTAGAGAGCGAAGCCGATATAATGATACTCCGGCTTCAGTATGCAGAAGGGGCAGTGGTGATAGGGCATTGCATAGATGTAAGATGAAAAGAGGGTAATTATTGCAACTGTCGCCAAGCATAGAAACCAGAGCCAGCCTGCGGAAAAGAGAGCGGCAAAGGGCAGCATCCAGCGCTTCAGCAGTATGCAACCCAACCCCAGCAAAAAAACAATGGAGCCATAATAAAGAAAGAGCAGGGTGGTCTGGGAATATCCTTGCAGCAGGTTTCTGCCGGTTTCATCTGATGAACCGAAAACAACCGCACAGCAGGAAGTGATGATGTCAGGTGAGAGATAGGCAATATACATGGTCTGCAGCGTGATATCAGCTATGAGCAGGGGCAGGATCAACAACAGGTAAGTGTATTTTATTTTAACCAGGGGGTAGGTTTCGGAGCTTATATCCAATTTGTGCAGAACGATCCAGAAACCGTAAAGAAAAACACCGGCTATTTTTACCAGCAGGGTCGGCATACCAAAATCATTTGCCAGCAGGGCACCGGTGGCACACATGGCGCCGACAATAACCTGACAGAAGGTATCAGCTGCCAGAACAAAAAGTACCAGGGTGAGAATCTGAAAGCCAAGACCATATTCTACCAGGGTTGAGGCAAGCCATATTTCATTTTCCAACTTGATCTGCAGGTTGGAGTCACTGGAGGGGTCCCAGTGGCGAAGAACCCTGAATGCTGTGCGGCAGGCAAAAATTCCAAGAACTAAAATGATCAGGCCTGCCAGGGTGAGGCCCAAGCTCCAGGAATTAAGGAACATGGATACGTCCGTCCTTGATATTGATGATTTTATCTATGGCAGGGTGTTCTGAAACCAGGGTGTCATGCGAGGCGATTATGATGGTTTTGCCGGCAGTTTTAAGATCAGCCATTATTTGCATGAAATCTATGCTGAGGCGGCTGTCAAGATGCGCGGTTGGTTCATCTGCGAGGATTATGGGTTGGTTGTTGATCAGGGCCCTGGCTATTGCTACGCGCTGCATTTCTCCACCGGATATCTGGCCGGCCGGGAAATTTTCCCTGTGGCTGATGGATAACTGGTCCATGAGCTCCCGCGCTCGTGCCTTCCTTGCACCTGGTGAAATTCCAATGGGCAGGAGGGGAAGGGTGATGTTGTCAAGAACAGAAAGGCGGGGCAGGATATTGAATTGTTGAAAAATAAAACCGATGCACTCACGTCGATGGATTGTCATAAATCTGTCGTGCATGCGTGAAAGCTGTTTCCCGGCAATCGACGCCCTGCCGCTGCTTGGGGGAAAAACACAGCCAATAATGGCCAGCAGCGTGGATTTGCCTGAACCGCTCGCCCCCTGGAGGCAAACCATGGTCTGATCTTCTATCTGCAGGCTGACATCATAGAGTGCTGTCACCTCGTTGGGCTTTCCCTGGTTATAGATCTTGGTTGTGTTTTCCAGTTCGATC
The DNA here is from genome assembly GCA_002868955.1 of Desulfobulbaceae bacterium. Lineage (GTDB taxonomy): Bacteria > Desulfobacterota > Desulfobulbia > Desulfobulbales > BM004 > BM004. The sequence goes on along the minus strand of PKTW01000187.1, from coordinate 1,254 downwards.
AGCATGCTTTATCTGGTTACTCTGACGCTCTATTTGTGACTTTCAATTTTCTATCGCAAGTGCCTTATATCCTTTAGAAGATTTTCACAACATAGCGTCTCGTTTTCTCAAGCCGCCTTGAAGCTTAGAGTTTTTGAACACTTTTTAAATACCACCCGTAAGTGTCAGCAATTCCTGCCCGCAAAGATATCTTTGCCTTCCAGCCGAGCGTATCCATGCGTGATATGTCAAGCAGCTTCTGCGGTGTACCGTCAGGCTTGTCAGTATCAAATATGATCTGTCCCTTAAAACCGACAATCTCTTTGACCAGTTCAGCCAATTCCTTAATGGTTATGTCCCTGCCCATGCCTATATTGATGAGACAAGGTTTTAATTTTACCACAAGATCTTTGTAGGATGCAGCAGGCAGCCCCAGAAGATAGACGCAGGCAGCCGCCATGTCGTCCACATGCAGAAATTCCCGCCGCGGTGAACCGGTGCCCCAGACCACCACCTCAGGGTCCCCGCTTTCCTTGGCCTCATGGAACTTACGGATCAGGGCAGGCAGCACATGAGATTTCTCCAGGTCAAAATTATCTCCCGGCCCGTAAAAGTTTGTCGGCATCACGGACAAATAACTGGTATTGTACTGTTTGTTATAGGATTCGCACATCTTAATCCCTGCAATCTTTGCCACTGCATAGGCATCATTGGTCGGCTCCAGTGGGCCGCTCAGGAGATATTCCTCCTTCATGGGCTGGGGAGACAGCTTGGGGTAGATACAGGAGGATCCGAGAAACAGAAGCCGCTTAATCCCAGTCTTCTGGCTCCAGTTGATGATATTGGACTGGATCATCAGGTTTTCATAGATGAACTCGGCGGGGTACATGGAGTTGGCAAGAATGCCTCCCACCTTTGCTGCAGCCAGCACGACAATCTCCGGCCGTTCCCGTTCAAAAAAGCTGCGCACCTGCGATTGGTCGATAAGGTCCAGTTCTTTGTGGGTCCTCACGAGCAGGTTCCTGCAGCCTTCTGCCTCCAGCTGTCGGACAATAGCCGAGCCAACAAGTCCTCTATGCCCGGCAACGTAGATTTTAACATCAGGAGTCAACCTATTATTCTTTACAGTTCTATCTGTCATAGTACTTTATTTGTTTTTGGAATTAGAGGATAAAGGCAAAAGGTTAAAGGTTAAAGGTTTCAAAAACTATTCAAGAAAATTACGCTTTGTTTTCATTAAACCAGCAATCATCGATGAAATTTCTTTAGCCTCAG
>PKTW01000047.1 GCA_002868955.1 Desulfobulbaceae bacterium | reverse complement strand
GGGAGGCGCATGCCTTTCTTGAAAAGTTAGGTTGCGATGGCATAATGATAGGTCGGGGCACCCTGGGAAATCCATGGGTGTTCACCCCGGGTGGCACACCGGAAACCCTTGCAGAACGTATGGAAGGCTTGAGGCACCATTTCCAACTTATCCGGAAGCTCAGCGACCCTGATAAAATTCTTGCCAAGACAAAAAATCATGCCGGCCGTTATTTTAAAGGCATAACTGGTGGGTCGTGCATACGCAGGCAAATTTATGCGGCCCCCACCTTTGCAGATCTTTTAGCGCTTACTCAATCAATGTAACATTGGCCAGACCTGGGATTAAATCACTGTATCTTTCTTTTGTGTAATTCTCCGGCAATGCTAAAAAATATTTTAAGCCTCAAAAACTGCAGACACTTTTGCTTGCCTGTTTAAAGAAATTATGCTAGGAAATATTTTTTCATAGCCTGCCCGTTCCAAATATATATACGCAACGGTCTGTCGTCTTATCGTTACAGCACTTTATTCCTCCGGATCTTTCATCGTTAAATTTGATCATACCGGAAAGCTCTAGCTGCAACAGGGAAGACATATAAAATTTCTGTATGATGAATAGAATACATAAGGGAATCCACAGATGAAAAAAATATTAGTTGCAAACCGTGGAGAAATTGCAATTCGAGTCATTCGGGCTGCCCAGGAATTAGGACATAAAGCAGTTGCCATTTATGAAACACCTGATACGGAAGCCTTGCACGTCAGAGTAGCGGATGAGGCAATATGGCTCGGTGACGGTCCGAGAAAAGATTATCTCGATATTGCAAAAGTAATTAAGGCTGCCCGTAAATCAGGGGCGGATGCGATACATCCAGGATATGGTTTCTTGGCCGAAAATCCAGAATTTGCAAAGGCCTGTGAAAATGCCGGGCTTGTTTTTATTGGTCCTACATCCGAGGTTATTACAAACCTGGGCAACAAGGTTATAGCCCGGGAAATCATGGCAGCAGCAAATATTCCTATGGTTCCCGGCACTTCCAACCTGTCACCTGGTGACGAAGGTTTGCAGGAGGCCCTTGCCTTTGCTTCTGAATACGGCTATCCCATTATGCTCAAGGCCACTGCCGGAGGCGGGGGACGGGGTATCCGCCGTATTGATAATGACAGCCAAATGCGAGAAGAGCTTCCCATGGCCCGCACCGAGGCCAAAGCTGCCTTCGACAACGATAATGTCTACCTGGAGAAAGTCGTTATTAATCCAAAGCATGTTGAGGTCCAGATCATCGCTGACTCCTTTGGTGAAGTTGTTCATTTAGGTACAAGGGACTGTTCAATTCAACGCCGAAACCAGAAACTGGTTGAAATTGCGCCCTCTTTAATTCAGGACCAGTCTATTATTGAATCAATCTGTGAAACTGCCGTCAAGGCTGCTCAGGCATCAAATTATACCAATGCCGGGACGGTCGAGTTCCTGGTTGACAAGGATATGAAATATTATTTCATGGAGATCAATACCAGGATTCAGGTTGAGCATACTGTTACTGAAATGGTAACGGGTATTGACATAGTTCGGACGCAGATCAAGCTGGCCTTTGGCAAAAAACTGCTCTTCAAACAGGAGGAAGTGAAGATCAGAGGGCATGCCATCGAAATGCGCATCAACGCAGAGGATCCCAAAAACAATTTCATGCCTGAGGGCGGCAAAACCGTTGACATCTACCGTTCACCGGGCGGTTACGGTGTTCGGCTTGATGGTTTTGTCTACCAGGGCTACACTATTCCCGAAGTCTACGACTCTCTGCTTGTCAAACTCACAGTCCATGGTTACAGTTGGAACGAGACCGTGGACAGGCTGCGGCGCTGTCTCAAAAACTTTGTCATCATCGGCCCCAAAACCACCATTCCTTTCTATCTCGAACTTGTCGACGACCCTGATTTCCAGAAGGGTGATTTTGACACTTCATATCTGGAGATGCATGCACATCTCTTGGATTATGAGGAACAAAATACCGAGATAAATAAACTGGCAAAACTGATTGCCGAGATCCACTACAACGAAGAAAATACCTACGCTGTCTAATTACGTAATACTCAATAATAAGGTACGGTCATGAAAAGAATTGTTCATGGGATGCATTACAAGGAAGCGCTGCAGATCCTGCGGCAGGCCGACGGCTACTATTTGACCAATACGGCCCGAGATCTGTCCCAGTCTGATTTTAAAAATAGAATCCTGCTGCACACAGATCTTTTAGCGGCTGAATCAAGGGAAAATGCGAATTATTTTTCATTGGAAATTACCGGTGGCGCTTCTGTCCATGTTGATATTTTGCGAAAACAGGTTGATCCCTTTCTGAAACTTGAACTATTGCGCGAAAAGATGCCCAATACCATGTTTCAGACTCTCTGCCGCGGGGTTAATCTTTTCGGCTACAGGCCATACCCACAGAATGTTATCAGGTTTGCCGTACGGGAATTTGCAAAATATGTTGATGTCTGGCGAGTTTTTGATTTCATGAACCATGTCCCTAATATGCAGGCGGTTTTTGAGGAAGTTCAGCTGGCTGAAAAGATTCTGGAGCCATCCATCTGTTTCTCAACCGGACCTGAGCACAGCGACGAGTTTTATGTGGGAAAAGTTCAGGAAATTCTTGCTGTGACCGGCGAAGACATCATTCTCTGCATTAAAAACCATGGTGGCCTCGGTACTCCGAAACGTATCGGTGAACTGGTTGCCGCCATCAAACATAAATATCCAGAGCTGGTCATCCATTACCATGGCCATAATACCGACGGCAATGATATTGGCAGGATTACTGCCGCAGTTCTCAATGGGGCAACCATTGTTGATGCATCAGATCATGCTTTTACTGGATATTACGGACCACCTCCCCTGCTGAGCGTTATTCATACCCTCAAGGATTACGGCAAGGAAGCAATAGACCTTAATGAAGACGCGGTGATTGAGAGCTCTGAAGTACTGCGAAACGAACGTGATCATTATGAATACTTTGAATCACAGTTTAAAGGGTTCTCACCTACGGTTCAGATACACAAGCTTCCCGGTGGTGCTATGGGGAGCAGTTTTGAACAGGCTGTAAAAGGCAGATTCCTTGATAAAATGCCTACAATCCTGCATGACGAACTGCCCAAAGTTCAGATTGAACTCGGCAACTGGTGGTCTGTTACACCCGGCTCGCAGATCCTGTGGACAACTGCTGTTACAAACGTTTTGGAGAAGGATCGCTATGGCAACCCTTCCGGCGATCTCAAAAATCTCCTGTTAGGCAAATACGGACCCTTCCCCTTCTACCGTCCTGCTGACTGGATTTATGAAAAGGTATTTGGTACAGGCTGGCAGAATCTTCTTGCAGATGAAGGTGGTGTTGAAGATATCGAGGATATGGATATTGACAAGGAACGTCAAGTTCTTGCCGATCGTTTGGGGCACAAACCTACGGAACAACAGTTGGTTACCTATCTGCAGCACCCCAACGATGCTGTAAATTTCTTCAAATTTGAAGAGGAGTTTGGCAAGGTTTATGTCCTGCCGCCCAGTATATTTCTCAGGCGTGGTGGTTATAAGCTTGGTGAGTCTCTGATGTTTAAAGATCATGACGGCAAGGAACATGTAATTGAGATCGGTCCCAAGCAGAAGAATGAGAAAAGTGAGTGGTCCATTTACCTTAATGTCGACCACCAGGAGCGCAACTATACATTCAAGGAAGAAGCCAAAGAGGGTGCCGCTGCTGCAGGTCCGCAGCTTAGCAAAAAAGAAATTGAAGACCTTGCCAAGGCCGGAGACATGCGGGCTACCTACTCCTGCAATGTATGTGAAATAGTTGCAAAAGAAGATGAGGAGGTCGCAGTTGGCGACAAGCTGGCCGTGGTTGAAGCCATGAAAATGCAGACCCCGGTTGTCAGCCAGGTTGCCGGAACAGTGGTGGAAATTCAGGCCAAGGTTGGCGATGCCCTGAAAGTAGGTGATAAGATCCTAAAAATAATCACTGAAGTGGAATAACAATACATACAAGAGCGGATCTCGGCGCTGGAACATAAAAACCGGAACCTTTGGAATCAGTTCCGGTTTTTATGTTCTGCGCAAAAAAATTGTCTCGAGAGCAGCTATTTGCACCGCCTCAGTCCAGACAAATGTATTCTTATTTAACTTCAATTACGCAGTTTTGTGTGCAGTACTCATTGGTGACGCGGTTATCATTTTTTGGGTCACACCACCACTGACCGTCAACAATAAACTGGTATTCATACCTGCCTGGTTTCAGTTTCAGCACTTTCTTCCAGGTACCGTCTTTGAATTTCCGCAAACGATAGTCCTTTGCATCCGGCTGCCAGTTATTAAAATTCCCGGCCAGGTAAACTTCATTTACATTGGGTGCATGTAAAGAAAACTCGGTTGAAGGAACTGTTTTTTTCTTAACGGTTTTTTTTGTCGTTTTTTTCGTGCTCTTTGCCTTTGTTGCCATCGTATTCTGCCTCCTGCATTCATATAATTAATGAGCTGCAATTAGGGAATTCACTGTAAGTAAATGTATAACCACTTATTGAAGAAAATATGGGAAATTGTCAATCAAAATCATTCAATCCAAGATCTTGTTCTAAACTCTTTTACCACGTGATACTATCAAACCTCTCAGGCGTAGGTCAAACGATTAAACCCACCAATTTCATACCAGGGGCGAGTTGCCTCAATGCCTTTCAGTTCGATGATCATGACCTCAAGGACCAGATAAACTTTGGTACCTTTGCGTACACAGGCGGTCAGGGTGTCTCCATGGTGCCCCATGGCGGCATGCAGGTGGATTTTTGGTTCATTGGCATCCCAAAAAACACTCCCGGTTCCCAAAACTTCTCTGGCGCCGCGAACCTCGCTCCATACGGGTTCCGGTGGCATGGTCGGCTCTTTGGGGCCTGTTACTACATCTGCCTCCCGTAACCCACCCAGGACATGAAACCATCCTGCCCTGATATTCTCCTTTTTAATAAGCTGAATAAATTCTTCCAGAAAAAAATCGCCCTCATCAAAACGGACGCTGAACACTCTCCCGATTGTTCCTTTTCTATATTCCATTATTCTTATCCTATTGTTGAGAAAAATGTGTTTTTTCCCTGGCAGCCTTCATAATGCGAAACAGCTCCCGGCTGAATTTCCTGTTGCGGGTCCTGGCAAACTGCATGGCTGCATTTTTTAACGAGACCTGGTCGACCTCGGGTAGGTGGTTGACTATATCCTGTATTGTCTTGCTCTCAGGTAAAAATTCTACGGGTTTATTCTCATTCATATAACCGTTGTCGTGCATCATTTCTTCATAGAATTTAATCGCTTCAGTTATCAGGGCGTTTCTAAAATGTTCAAGTTCATGGAATTCACGCTTCTCTTTCAGCATGGAGCCTTTTTTCCGGGCCAGAAAGTCGTATAGATCCTCTGCAGGTTTGTCGCGCAGGAGTTTTGTGGCATATTTAAGCTGTCGTTTCCTGGCGCCGCCTTTGAGGTTTTTGGCTGAGCCAATTTCCGCACGGATTTCCTGATCACAGGGCAAAGAAGCAATTTCACCCAATGGCAGAGCAGCAAGCTCGCTAACGAGCTGCTCTATGCCTTTGGCTCTTCTTTTTTTCTCTGATTTACTGAGCTGAGAATCCATGAAAGTATGAATGGATAATGTTTTGTTTCACCGCATTTTTTTTTTATATGAACAGTTCCGCTAAAAGTTATATACTAATCAAAATATTTTATAAATGCATAAACGTTCTTTGCTTGTTTATCTTCTCAATAATTGGGATTTCTCCTTTAATTTTCACACGAGGTGTTGCAAATGATACAGACACAATCATTCAGCGTCAACCAACCGACACAGATATTATTTGGGGTCAATGCGGTAAAAAAGCTCGGTGATTTGATCGCCGAGCTTGGCGGCCATCGTGTTTTTCTTGTTGCAGATCCAGGTCTGAAACAGGCGGGGATAATCAAAGAAGTATCATCTCTTCTGGATAAGGCAAAAATCCCTCATACATTATACGACAAGGTAACTCCCGAGCCGGGCCTTAAACTTGCTGACCAGGCAGCCAAACTGGCAAAGTCAAATAAGGCTGATTGCGTGGTTGGCCTAGGGGGCGGTTCTGCACTTGACATAGCCAAAGCGGTCGGCATCCTGTTGACTAATGGCGGCAAGGCCGAAGATTACCTGGGGCTCGGCAAGATTAAACTACCGGGGGTTCCCAAAATTATGATACCAACCACTGCCGGCACCGGGGCCGAGGTTACTTTTACAGCAGTGTTCATTAATGAAAAAACCAATTCGAAAGGCGGCATGAATGGTGATCCCCTTTACCCGGATGCAGCCATACTTGACCCGGCTTTGACCCTCAGCCTGCCACAACATGTTACAGCTGCCACCGGCATTGACGCCTTTACCCATGCCCTGGAGGCCTTTGTTTCCACCCAGGCGCATGTTATATCAGATATGTATGCCCTTGAGGCAATAAGTCTGATCTGTAACAATCTCGGGACAGCCTATGCAAACGGCTCCAATCTTGAAGCACGCTCCGCTATGCTGATGGGGAGTTTACTGGGGGGCAAAGCACTTGCCACCGCAGGAGTCGGCCTGGTCCATGCCATGGCCTACCCTCTTGGTGGTATGTTCAACACAGCCCATGGACTGGCGAACGCGGTTTTGCTGCCCTATGTTGTTGAATATAATATTATCGGCAGCCCGGAAAAATTTGCCACAGTTGCCCAGGTAATGGGATATGAAACTGAGGGGTTGCCATTACGTGAAGCTGCGCAACTGGCTGTTGAAGCTATCCACCAGCTTAATGCGGATGTGGGCATTCCCGGCAGTCTGGCAGATCTCAATATTCCGGCAGATAAAATTCCGAAAATGGCCCAAATAGCCCTCACTGTCACCAGGCCGGTTGAAAATAACCCGAGAAAGCCTACAAAAGAAGATGTGATGGCGGTTTACGAAGCAGCTTTCAACGGCACGTTCTAAACGTTATTGTAAAAGCTTTACTATCTTGTCCAAGATCATATCAGCACACTCCTCCTTGGAGAGAAGCGGCAGTTTCTCAAGCTGGTAATCCCTGTCAATGAGGCTTACCTGGTTTGTATCTGCTCCAAAGCCCGTATCCTTTCCAAGGATGTCATTTATAACAATCAGGTCGAGATTCTTTTCTTTAAGCTTGCGCTGACCTTCCTCGATATGTTGACAGCTTTCAGCTGCAAATCCGACAAGCAGGGGCTGCTTTGCTTTTTTCTTTTTCTGGCCCAGTCTTTTCAGAATATCCGGGTTAGGCACCAATTCCAGGTCTATAGATTTGCCACCTTTCTTTATTTTCTGCCCCATTGTTTTCCCGGGACGATAATCAGAAACTGCGGCGGCCATAACCACTATATCTGCGCTGTTATAATGTTCCATAACCGCATCGTGCATCTGTTGGGCACTCAAGACATTAACAATCTCCACTCCGGGTGGAGGATCAATTGCGCAGGGGCCGCTGACCAAGATCACCCTGGCACCCCTTCGTTTGGCGACCCTTGCCAGGCTGTAACCCATTTTCCCCGATGAACGATTGCTCAAGTGCCTGGCAGGATCAAAAGACTCCACGGTAGGACCTGCAGTAACCAAAATGGTCTGTTCCGCAAAATCCTGATCTGCAAAAGCCGATACTATTGACTCTCTTGCTTTTTCCCAGTCAATAAGCCGGCCTATGCCCTCATCTCCGCAGGCAAGTTTTCCCTGTTCGGGCTCAATCACACCATAGCCGTATTCCTGCAGCCGGGCCAAATTGGCCCTTGTCGCTGCATGACAATACATATTGCTGTTCATGGCAGGGAACACAAGCACCTGAGCTTGATTCGCCAGAACAAGAGTGGAGAGCAGGTCATGCGCAAACCCGTATGCTAATTTTGCAATGCTTTGGGCTGTGGCAGGTGCAATGATAAAAAGATCGCATTCCCGGGCAAGGCTGATGTGTGTCATTTCTTCGCCAGCATCCGGCGCAAACATTTCTGTATAAACCCTTCGACCAGAAAGGGCTGCAAATGTAAGACTGGAGACAAAGCGTGCAGCAGCCTCGGTCATAACAACGGTTACCTGTGCTTCTGCCTTAGTAAGCTCTCGCACCCACTCGGCAGCCTTATACACAGCAATGCTTCCGGTTATGCCAAAAAGGATCTTTTTGCCTGCAAGTAAGGTTTTCATAAAAGTAAGTTCAAACTTAAAGAGATATCTGCATGGATCAGAAAATCTACAATTGTTTTAAAAGCAGTTCGGCTAATTCTTTTCTTTTTGATTTCTGGTTATGGTGCAGGGGGTGTCCCAGGACAACAACTGCCATAAGGTCAAAATTATCTGTAAGTCCGAGGATCCTGTTTACTTCTGCTTTGTTTTTGAGGATCTGCCCCAACCAGACAGCACCCAGCCCAAGGGCTTCAGCTGCCAGGAGCATATTTTGAAGACAGGCTCCGGCTGACTGATGATCCTTAACCGCATCATACATCTCTTCCTTGCTCAAATATACTGCTATCAGGGCGTTGGCATTCATGACCATATGACCATAATGCGTTTGCTGCGCCAACTGTTCTTTAATCCCGGGATCTTTTATAATTACAAAGCGCCACGGCTGATTGTTCATCCCGGATGGCGCCCACATCCCGGCTTTTACTATCTCATGCAACTGCTCAATGGAAATTGGCGCATCAGTAAATTCGCGTATACTGCGGCGCTTATATATCGCCTCTAAAACGGATAAAGTCATTTTCCTGTTTCCTCAATACAAAAGTGTTTGTTCCGCTGTAATATACTTGTTTGCATCTGTATAAGAAAAAAAAGTGGCTGTCAACTACAACTCGAGAATCAAACTATCGGTTTTTCTTCAAGTTCGCACAGGTTTACACATTCAGATTTTACTATATGCTCATAACATGCGGATTGCCTCATTTGCCAGAATCTGTTAGATAGTCGGCTCGGAGTTAACCTTATGGGAAAGAAAAGGCATAAAATTGATCTGCCGCAACTGCCGGCCGGGATCAATGTCATTGACACCCATTGTCATCTTGACATGATGGGTTCAGAGGACGAAATCTCAACAGCTATTAACCGGGCTGCTGCAAGTGGTGTCGCCCCCATAATCACTGTGGGCATAGACCTTGAAAGTTCAAAAAAGGCAATTCGCTTGGCATCTAACCACGATTCCGTCTATGCGACTGTCGGCATCCATCCACATAACGTGCAGGGACTAAACGACCGTTCGTATGCTGAATTGGAAAGACTCTGCAGCATGCCCAAAGTAGTCGCTTACGGGGAGATAGGTCTCGATTATGTCAAGCAATTTGCTCCGAATGATGTGCAGCTTGAACACTATGCCCGACAGGTTGACCTGGCGAAGAAAATGCAGCTTCCAGTCGTGATTCATGACCGGGAAGCCCATGATGATATTCTTTCTATCCTCAACGAGAAAGCTCCCTTTTCTGCAGGCGGGGTAATGCATTGTTTTTCAGGAGACTGGCATCTTGCCCAAAAAGTCCTGGATATGGGTTTTATTATATCCATCCCGGGAGTAGTGACTTTTAATAAGGCAACTAGTATGCAGGAGGTTGCCCAAAAAATTCCCCTTGATAAGCTGATCATCGAGACAGATGCTCCTTTTCTGGCACCGGAGCCACTACGCGGCAAAAAGAACTTCCCGGAATATGTCCTGTATACCGCCCGGAAAATAGCGGATCTTCGTGGATTATCCCTGGAAGAACTGGCTTCTGTCACAACACAAAATGCCAGGAAGATCTTTACAATTGCAACCCTTTGATGCTACATATGATAATTTTGCAATCAGCTTATGATACTCGAGAACTTGACAAACATTAAACATCGCATTGCCAGGGCTGCCTCGCGTGTCAACCGCTCACCAGCGAATATAAAACTGGTCGCAGTATCCAAACGCATTCCGTCTGAAAGAATTTTAGCGGCTATAGATATCGGCCATTCTGTTTTTGGGGAAAACTACGTGCAGGAGGCCGTTGAAAAAATCCCCTATATACAAAATCTGGCAAGTCGAAAAGTGGTGTTCCATTTCATCGGAAACCTGCAGAGCAATAAGGCAAAAAAAAGTGCAGAATTATTTGATGTCATTGAAACAGTTGATAATATTAAATTGGGACTGGCACTTGAAAAACATTGTGCAGCTTTAAATAAAACACTAGAAGCATATGTGCAGGTCAACATCGGCGCCGAAAAACAAAAATCAGGGGTTCGCCCCGAAGATTGTGAAAAACTTTTACACGGGCTTATCCAGTGTCAATTTCTGCGGATTACAGGTCTTATGACCATGCCGCCCTATTGCCCTGACCCTGAAAATACCCGTCCGTTTTTCAAGCACCTGCGGCAACTGTCTGAAGCACTCACAGCCAAAGGTTTATTAGGCCAGCATGGACCGGTCGAGCTCTCCATGGGAATGTCCGGTGATTTTGAAGTGGCAATCGAAGAAGGTGCAACAGTGGTGCGCATAGGAACAGCACTATTTGGTGCCCGCACCCATTAATCTTTGCAATTATATGTCCTGAAACATTATAGTCATTATTTATAGATAGCTGTCTTAATTTATCAATAACTTATTAAGGATAACGCAACCGGAGTTTACAGATGAAAATAACTATCATTGGGACAGGGTATGTCGGACTTGTAACCGGTACCTGCTTTTCTGAGTTTGGCCATGAGATCTTTTGTATTGATAAGGACATCCGTAAAATCAGTGAGCTGCAGTCCGGGGAAATCCCTCTCTATGAGCCGGGTTTGCAGAATCTTGTCCAGAAAAACATCCAGGAAAACCGCTTGCAATTTGGCACGGATGCAAACAAGGCGGTCCCCTGGGCTGACACGATATTTATTGCGGTTGGCACACCTTCAACCAGACGCGGGGACGGTTATGCCGATCTTTCCTTTATCTACGAAGCCGCCAGGGAAATAGCACCGCTTCTGACAGGCTATACACTGATAGTCAATAAAAGCACGGCCCCTGTTGGCACAGCCCGCCAGATTGCCAGAATTATCAGAGAAGCCAACCCGAATGCAGATTTTGACATTGCATCTAATCCTGAGTTTCTCCGTGAAGGTGCTGCAATCAACGACTTCATGCGGCCAGACAGGGTGGTGATCGGGGTGGAAACTGAACGCGCTGCAGATGTTCTGCGGGATATATACAAGCCCCTCTACCTGATCGAAACACCCATTGTGCAAGCAAATATTGAAACAGCTGAACTGATTAAATATGCAGCAAATGCTTTTCTTGCGGTCAAGATCAGCTATATAAATGAAATAGCAACCTTATGTGAAAATCTTGGCGCTGATGTCATAACATTGGTCAAAGGCATAGGCCTAGACGGCCGGATTGGCTCAAAGTTTCTGCACCCAGGCCCTGGATACGGAGGATCATGTTTTCCCAAAGATACCCTGGCCCTTATCCGGATGGCTCAGGAACAGGGCACCGGAGCACGTATTGTCGAAGCTGCCGTGGAAGTTAATTCTGCACAAAAAGCAAGGATGATCAAAAAAATCCGTGATTCTCTGGGAGGGAATGAGACGAAAAAAACAATTGGTATCTTAGGGCTGACCTTCAAACCTGAAACAGATGACATGCGGGATGCTCCTTCTCTGACAATTTTGCCTGTTCTTCATGAAAAAGGCGCAAAAATTAAAGTTCATGACCCCCAGGGGATGAAAGAGGCGAGAAAGTATCTGCCGGCAGGTATTGAATACATGGAAAATCCATACCAGGTCTGTGATGGCGCTGATGCTTTGGTTCTGATGACAGAATGGAATCAGTACCGGGCACTTGACCTGGAAAGAATACGATCCCTTATGAGAAAAGCGGTATTTGTTGATCTCCGGAATGTATACGAACCGGAGAGCCTGAAAGAACTTGGCTTTACATATTTTGGGGTCGGGAGATCTTGATCTTTTCTCGAACCCAAAAGCTCCTTCCAGAGATTCCGGAAGGAGCTTTTGCTAATTTGGTAGGATGCTAAGGAGGGTAATAAGGATCTATGTCATTTGCCTGAAGCCCTTTTCGAAGCCTTCAAGGGATTGATTCTGACTTTTTGGACAATTATTTCCGGTTTGGCGTGGGTAGCAAAATTGCAAAAGCCGTTTCGCCATTTGGCCTCTGGATTTGCATAGGTTTTACAAAATCTTTCATTGTCTTCAGCAATTATTCTCTCGCAACCATCACATTTTTCAATTATAGGCTTAAAAAAACTCTGCATGTCATCTGACTCCTTCAAAAAAATATTTGTAAGCAATTTTTTTATTTTCGGTTTTGAACTCTATTTTTTAACTATTTAAATTCTTGAAAATGAAACAATGGCTTAATCTTTGCATTAATAATAGTTGGCCGCATCAAGCTTTATTGATTGCAAATGCAAAACAAAATATTTTATTAAATCATTTCCATCTTGTCAACTAAGTTAATTGGACATTTTTTTGCATCGAACATGATCATTTGCACTATTGTTTTAATATATTATTTCGTTTAATATTAAAAACTTGGTACATAGGGATATGATGAAATCTTCTATTTATATTCCATGTTAGCTGAAAATTCACCTGAAGTGAGGAAATTATGCCACATTTTATCTGGAAAGGGAAAAATTCGTACGGTGAAAAACGAAAAGGCATTATTGAGGCACCTAATATTGATTCAGCCCGTGGTCATTTAAAAAAAATCAGAATTACGCCTACCAAACTTAAAGAAAAGCCCAAAGACCTTTTTGAGAATATTGAATTCTTCCAACCGAAGGTAACCACCAAGGATGCTGTTATTTTTACCAGGCAGCTTTCCACCATGATCGACGCTGGGCTGCCACTTGTTCAGGGTCTTGAAATTCTTGGTAATCAGCAAGAAAACCCCACTTTCAAAAAAATAATTACCCAGATACGGGTTGATGTTGAAACCGGCACAACGTTTGCCGACGCCTTAAAAAAACACCCCAAAGTCTTTGACTCTCTTTTCTGCAACATGGTTGAAGCTGGTGAGATCGGTGGTATCCTCGATACTATTCTAGCACGACTTGCCGTATTCATGGAAAAGAGCATGACCCTGAAAAAACGGGTCAAAGGTGCTATGACCTACCCTATTATCTGTCTCTGCATCTCGATTGTCATCCTCGGTGTTATTCTTTTATTTGTTGTCCCGGTTTTTGAGAGAATGTTTGCCGATTTTGGAGCTGCACTTCCCATCCCAACCCAGATCGTCGTTAGTCTCAGTCAATTTGTACAACATAATTTCTTGTACGGTATAATTTTGATTGCCATTCTCTTCTTTGCATTCAAAAAATATTACGCCACTGAAAAGGGTGAGAAAAAGATTGACGCCATGGTACTGCAACTTCCTATTATCGGCGACCTTGTGCGCAAGGTTGCGGTGGCAAAATTCACCAGAACGCTTGGCACCATGCTGAAAAGTGGTGTGCCGATCCTTGAAAGTCTCAATGTAGTGGCACGGACATCCGGTAATAAAGTCATAGAAACTGCGGTGTTCCGGACTGCAGATGCAATTAGTGAAGGCCGCCCCATCGCTGAACCTCTCGAGGAAACTGGTGTTTTCCCAAGTATGGTTGTGCAGATGATTAATGTTGGTGAGGCTGTCGGTGCCCTTGATGCCATGCTGGAAAAAATTGCGGATTTCTATGACGAAGAGGTTGACCAGGCAGTTGATAACCTGACTGCTATGATCGAGCCTTTTATGATGGTCTTTTTGGGCGGTATGATAGGCGGCCTGGTTGTCGCCATGTATCTTCCCATCTTTAAACTGGGCGAGGTTGTCGGTTAGGCGTAAATTATTAATACTAAACCTGCTTAAGAGGAAACATATGGGGGAGATAATCGGTATTCTTGGCCGGGAAATTCTTGATTCCCGTGGAAACCCAACCGTCGAAGTGGATGTCTACCTTGATTCCGGCGCCATGGGCAGAGCCCTGGTGCCGTCAGGAGCATCTACAGGTAAACGGGAAGCACTCGAACTGAGAGACACCAGAAAAAAAAGATATATGGGGAAAGGAGTGCAGCAGGCTGTGGCCAATGTAAATGAAGTCATTGGTCCCGCTCTTCTTGGTCTGGAATCGACCCAGCAGGTCAGTATTGATGAAACAATGCTGAAACTTGATAATACTGACTACAAGAAGAAACTCGGTGCCAATGCCATCCTCGGTGTGTCCATGGCCGTGGCCCGTGCTTCTGCCTTAGAGCTTGACTTGCCGTTATACAGTTACCTTGGCGGGGTAAACGCCAAGCTGCTGCCAATACCCATGATGAATGTTCTGAATGGGGGTGCCCATGCAGACAACAACGTTGACATTCAAGAGTTCATGATAATGCCCATCGGCGCACCTTCTTTTGCTGAAGCGCTACGATCCGGCGTTGAGGTTTTTCACAGCCTGAAGGGGGTTTTAAAAAAAGCCGGTCATCAGACTGCGGTTGGGGACGAAGGTGGTTTTGCCCCGAATCTTAGGTCCAACGAAGAAGCAATGGAATCCCTGTTGGAAGCAATTGAGCAGGCAGGCTATAAACCCGGAAAGGATATTTCCATTGCTTTGGATGTTGCCGCCAGTGAACTCTTTAATGCCAAAGAAAAATGCTATGTACTGGCCGCTGAGAGGAAAAAGAAAAAAACCTCTGGTCAGCTCATCACCTTTTACACTGACTGGGTAAAAAAATACCCACTGGTTTCCATTGAGGATGGTCTGGACGAAAGCGACTGGGACGGCTGGGCCGCTCTCTCAAAACAATTAGGCAAAAACGTGCAATTGGTGGGAGATGATATTTTTGTCACAAACACAAAAATCCTCTCTCAAGGCATAGAAAAAGGAATTGCAAATTCAATTCTCATAAAACTGAACCAGATCGGCACTGTAACCGAAACTATTGATGCCGTAGCCATGGCACACCGGGCCCGTTACACTGCAGTTATTTCACATCGGTCCGGTGAGACTGAGGACACAACCATAGCCGACCTGGCAGTTGCCCTCAATACCGGACAGATTAAAACAGGCGCACCCTCGCGAACTGACAGGGTTGCAAAATATAACCAGCTCTTACGCATAGAAGAGGAGCTCGGCGCAACTGCAATTTATGCAGGCACGGCAGGTCTTTTTTCGAAATGACGAGTACCGGCCTGTTGCGCCTGACAAACAATGATGGTCGAAAGCCGAGCTTTTTCCTGCTGATAACATCAGCGCAAAATTACCTGCACAGGTCCTTTGGTGCAACAGTGATACATTCTTGGTTGCGAGCAAAAAGAACTATTTTTTTCAGTTCTTGACAAATAGCAGTAATTTTGATTAGTTGTCGATTATATTATTCAAAAAAGGAGGACCTTGGCATATGACTCTTACAAAGGCTGACCTTGTCCAAAAGGTATATAAAAGTCATAACAACCTGACAAAAGCCCAGGCTACGCACGCTGTCGAGGCCTTGTTGAGTACAATGAAGAATTGCTTAGCCGGCGGGGAAGAACTTTTAATCAGCGGTTTTGGAAAGTTCAACGTCAAGGATAAAAATGCCAGGCGGGGAAGAAATCCGCAGACCGGCGCAGAGCTTATCCTTGAACCAAGACGGGTGATCACTTTTAAACCTTCAGGAATACTGCGCACAAAAATTAATGATTAGCGCTCCTTACAAAAGCAAATAGCTTATCCGGTTTTTGTTATTTTCCTGCATTGTCATTTTAGGAGGTTTCCCCATAACTGGGCGACCTCCTTTTTAATTTTTTTTCTGTATCCCCATGAGCCAGATCCTCAATTTTAAAAACATTGCTCTTTCGCATATTGACTTTGGCGATTTCTCTTACTCTCTTTCTCCGGAGCTGGATATCGTTCCTGATGAATCACTGACTGAATCAATTTCCAGGCATGGAATCCTGCACCCCCCTATTGTCAGGGAAACCACCCCGGACTTTTATATAATTGTATCAGGCAGAAAAAGATTACTGGCCTTGCAGGCACTTGATACAGAAAGCGCATGTGGCTGCCTGGTCATTTACCGTCATGTTCCAGAGCTTGATGTTTTTTCTCTTCTACTTGAAGAAGTTCAACTTGCCCGGAAGTTAACAACGATTGAAAAGGCTATTTTTCTGCAAAAAATAACTGCAATTACCGATGAAAGCCAAATTATCAGAGATTTTCTGCCACGATTGGGGCTTGCACCTGCTCCGTTTTCCATAAAGCACACCATTAGACTGTTCGATCTTGAAGATCCGATTCGCCGCAGCCTTCATCACGGAACGCTAAGTGAAACAGTTGCTTATGACTTTATTTTATTATCTCCTCAGGACCGAATGGCCCTTTTTGAAATTATAACATCCCTGCGGCTTAGCTTCAGCTTCCAGAAAAAACTGCTGAACATATGCAGAGAGTTAGCCAGCCGCGCTAATATGAGTATAGCCGCATTGTTAGACAATGATGAGGTGCAGGGAATTCTGCATCACCAAGATGCAAATCCGCCGCAGAAAACCAAAAACCTGATGCTCTGGTTATCGCGTAAACACATGCCACGATTCAGTCAGGCGGCCGAAGAATTCAGGCACTTCATTGCTGCAATGCAATTACCCAAAAATATTTCAGTGGCGCATACACCATTTTTTGAAGATGATTCAATGATCCTTTCAATCACTTTTTCGAACAGGAAATCTTTGCAGGATGCCTGGGAAAAAATCAGACATGCAGCATACGGCAATGACAATTGAGCATTGTTTACAGCACTGCAGCACTCCGGATCTGCAAAATCTGCTCCGGGTAGCAGCAGCGGCAGCAGTAAAAGCAGGGGCTCTTCTGCAGGAGCTTTATGATCAACCGCATCAAATTCGCCACAAAGGCCCAATAGATCTGGTAACTGAAGCAGATCTGGCTGCAGAAGAATTGATTCTTGATGTCCTGCGGGACACCTTGCCTGAAATAAAAATCCTTTCTGAAGAATCGTTTGCCTCGTATGAAAAGATACCCGAAGAACCTGTCTGGATCATTGATCCCCTTGACGGCACCACAAACTTTGCCCACAATTTTCCCTGGTTTGCTGTCTCCATTGCCTTTTATGACAGGGGAAAAAGCCAGATAGGCGTCATCTACAGTCCCATTCAAAAAGAACTGTTCTGTGCAACGCGTACCGGAGGCGCATGGCTGAATGATCAACGCATAAAAGTGTCTGAAGTTTCTGCGCTGCACAATGCACTGGTGGCAACGGGTTTTCCCTATGATCTCCAAGAAAGAACCGACGCCATTCTGGCTATGCTTAAGACAGTCCTGACACACACGCAGGGAGTGAGAAGACCTGGTGCAGCCGCACTGGACCTGGCATACCTCGCCTGCGGCAGATTAGACGCATTCTGGGAGATCGGGCTCAAACCCTGGGATACTGCTGCCGGATATTTACTGGTTGAAGAGGCCGGCGGCGCACTTTCAAACTTTAACGGTTCTCCTTTTTCGCCATTCATCCCTGAGCTCCTGGCATCAAATACCTTTCTTCACCGGGATCTTACCGCCTTGCTCCACGGGTTCAGCACTGTTGCGCCATGCGTTTAATTCTATGAGCAAGCTATTAACTTTGGGAAAATATGAATCTTTGTTGTATATATAAATTTGATTCTTCCGGTTAATTATTTGTTACGGACAACTCGAACCACATGGCTCAGATCTTGAAAAAATACATACTCATCTTCGCTATTATTGCAACCTCTCTTGCCGCCCTGGCCCAGCCAGGTCAATGCAGCGAGGAATTTTCACGCTGGCTGGAAGATTTACGACAGGAGGCCCGGACAAAGGGCATCAGCGAAGCAACCCTGCATGCGACCCTGGATAATCTCCAGCCGATTCCCCGGATTATTGAACTGGACAGAAGACAGCCGGAATTTACCCAGACGTTCTGGGGCTATCTTGACGCACGCGTAACCGAAAGCCGGATTGAACGGGGACGCATGCTCCTTGAGCTTCATGCAGAACTTCTTGAGAGTATTGAAAAACTGTATGACGTCCAGCCCCGCTTTCTCGTGGCCTTCTGGGGCCTGGAAACCAACTTCGGCGATTACCTGGGAAGTTTCCCGGTGATTGGCTCATTGGCAACCTTGGCCCATGACCCGCGAAGAAGCGATTTTTTCCGGACGGAACTGCTCGCAGCACTTTCAATCATTGACGCTGGGCATATTTCCGCAAGCGACATGACCGGTTCCTGGGCAGGTGCCATGGGACAGCCCCAGTTCATGCCCTCCACATTCGTCCGTTTTGCTGTTGATGCGGATGGCGACGGCCGGCGGGACATCTGGTATAGCCTGCCGGACGTATTTGCATCTGCGGCAAACTTCCTGTCCAAATCAGGGTGGCAGGGAGACAAAACCTGGGGCCGTGAAGTAAAACTTCCCCCTGCCTTCAATCTCGAGCTTACAGGGCTTGAGGTAGAAAAAACCCTGGCAGCCTGGCAGATTCTCGGGGTAAGAAAGATCAATGGCGACGATCTATCCAAGGTGAAAATGAAAGGTTCTCTTATCCTGCCTGCCGGACATACAGGCCCTGCCTTCCTCGTTTATAATAATTACCGCACCATTCTGCAGTGGAACCGGTCAGATCTCTATGCCATTGCAGTTGGGCATCTTGCCGACCGGATATCAGGCAAAGGTCCCCTTGCAGCAGCCCGTCCAGCCTCGGAACAGCAGCTCAGCCGCAGCCAGGTTGAGAAAATCCAGGAACTCCTTGCAGCCCTAGGCTTTGACCCCGGTCCAGTCGACGGCGTTATCGGTTCACAGACCCGCCAGGCCATAAAGGAATTTCAACGCACTGCAAAGCTGCCGGCTGACGGGCATCCCACCCCAGAATTGCTTGAATCTCTCGAGAAAAAATGAATAAACGTCTGCACATCAAAAAAACTTCCTCGATCAAGGCAGTTTTCCCTGCAGACTGCGGGACCACCCTGCAGCGGCCGCTCTTTCTTTCCGGGGTTTCCGCAGGTTTCCCCTCCCCTGCAGATGACTACCTTGACCGCAAACTCGATCTCAATGAACATTTGGTGAAAAATCCGGCTGCCACCTTTTTTGTAAGGGTGGCAGGGGACTCTATGCTTGGTGCTGGAATCAATGACAATGACATCCTCGTTGTTGACCGCTCTCTCGAGCCTTGCAGCGGCAGCATTGTCATCGCAGTGGTCAATGGTGAGTTGACGGTCAAACGGCTGATAAAAAGCAAGACTTCCTGCCGACTTGCTGCCGAAAATCCCGACTACCCGGACCTGAAAATTGACGAGGAAACACCGTTGGAAATATGGGGAGTTGCGACCTATGCCATACACAGCCTCTGAAATGTTCGGGCTCATAGACTGCAACAATTTCTATGCCTCCTGCGAACGCCTTTTCCGGCCGGATCTGATGAACAGGCCGGTGGTGGTGCTTTCCAACAACGATGGCTGTATCATTGCCCGCTCCAATGAGGCCAAGGCTCTTGGCATTGGCATGGGCACGCCTTATTTCAAACAGGACGCCCTCATCCGCAAACATGATGTTGCAGTCTTCTCCTCCAATTACCCACTGTACGGCGATATCTCCCAGCGGGTCATGGACATCCTCATGCAGTTGGAGCCGGATGTTGAAATCTATTCCATTGACGAGGCTTTCATCAGGCTTCAGGCAGGAAGACATTGTGATCTTGAAAGCTGGGGCCGTTTTCTTAAGACTACGGTGCAGCAGCGTACCGGCATACCGGTTTCCATCGGTTTCGGCCCCACCAAGACCCTGGCAAAAATTGCCAACCGGCTTGCCAAGAAAAACTCCTCGGCGGCCGGCATATTCGTCATTACTGACCAGCAGTCTGCAGACAGACTGCTGGCTGCAGTGCCTGTTGGTGACATATGGGGCATAGGGCGCCGCCATGCTGCCCGCTTAAAAAAGCAGGCCATCCACACGGCACTGGAACTTAAAAACTGCGCTGACACCTGGATCAGAAAGCAGTTGACTGTTACCGGGTTACGGACGGCTATGGAGCTGCGGGGTATTCCCTGCATCTCCCTGGAAAAAGCAGGGCCGGCCAAGAAGTCGATCTGCACTTCCAGATCATTCGGGCAGCCGGTTTACACACTGGGCGATCTGCAGGAGGCCGTTGCCACCTATACCACGCAGGCTGCCTGTAAACTGCGCAGTGAAGGACTCCGCACTACTGTTCTTGACGTCTTTATCCGCACCAACAGTTTTAAAAAAGATGCCCCGCAATATTGCAGCCGGCAAACCTTTACACTGTCGGCACCCTCTTCCCACACTGCAACACTGATCAAGATTGCCCTCGCATCCCTTAATGCCATATACCGTCCCGGTTATCGCTACCAGAAAGCCGGCGTACTGCTGAATGGTCTTGTGCCGGAAAACTATGAACAGCTGCGTCTTTTCCATGCGCCAGCGCCATGCAACGAGACCTCTCTTATGAAAGCAGTGGACATTATCAACAGACGCTGGGGTCGCGACACCATCCAGTCCGCTGCTGCCGGCCTTGCCAAGGAATGGCATTTTCGCCAGATGAAAAAGTCTCCTGCCTACACGACAAGATGGTCGGAACTCCCCATCGCAAAAGCCTCTTTCCCTGAAAGCTTTTCTATGGCATAATGCACTCCGCATGGTTCAAAATACACAAAAGCAAAACCATAATATCTGGAGGTAGAGGTGGAAAAAGAAGAGTTTGTGGCGGCGCGGACGAGGCTTGACAAGACCCAGAAGGAAATGTCACAGCTTCTCGGCGTTTCGGTGAAAGCCATATACAGCTATGAGCAGGGTTGGCGGTCAATTCCGACACATGTGGAACGGCAGATGTTTTTCCTTCTATCGAGGAAAAGAGGAAACCGTGACCTGGCCAAGCCCTGCTGGATCATAAAAAAATGCCCCCCGAAACGCCGCAAGGAATGCCCAGCTTATGAATATAATGCCGGTAGATTCTGCTGGCTGGTAAATGGCACCATCTGCGAATGCAAAGCTCAAAAGACCTGGAAGGAAAAAATGAAAATCTGCCGTGAATGTATTGTAATGAGTGATCTCCTGTAGCTGCTTTACTGTGAAAAACAATGAATAATGGACATGCCGGGCCCCGAAAGGAAAAACCCGACCCCCAAAGAATGGCTGTCTTGCGGGCACTGCCGCTTGAAATCAAGCAACTGATCACCGGCGAGGAAGCCCAGGCATTTATCTACAAAGAGGAACTCCCGGAAAGCCTGCTTGAAAAACTCAAGGATTACCTTGAAAATATTGATTAAGTGTGATGCAAATGAAACTCCCCGCGACAGTATGCATACACGATGTGCAAACCGCGGGGATTTTTTTGGGTTAGGCCTTTACTTATATCACATTCACGCGTTCATTTCCTGCAGTTAAGGGTTCTACCCCGCAGCAGATAATGAAGCATCCGGAAACACCTAGACCCCGCGCTTCGGCGAATGCACGCTCAAGAGGCTAAGAGGCTCGCTGTTCCTGTTCGATTCTTTCAACTCCCCTCAGGGAGGAGCATCGGTACTCTACAGGTGGTGTTCCTTTCATAGCTCGGATCAGGCCGGTTGTTCTTTTTTCCAGAAGGCAATTATTCCATTGTGTCCGAAAGAAACCTGGATAAGCTCCCAGCCAGTTGCTCCCTCAGCATTTAAAATATTCTGCAGAGTCTCTGTCTGGTCATGCGGTATCTGGTCCAATGTGCACTCTCCTGCTTCCGAGCAATAGTAAACGAGTTCATTAAAGGTTTCTGCCGGGTGTTTTGTGATTTTATATTCAAATGCTTTCATTGATACCTCTTGTGAAAATTGTTTTACTTCTCTTTATCTTAAGAATAACATGAATACTTTTTTACGGTTCCTCATTAACTTGTTTTTTATGTTTCTTTTACAATATTAATTATGGTTCAATCAAGTCTCAAGAGACAAACAGCACAAGGCAAGGATCTTTGTTATTCTGTTATTATACCGGCTTATAACGAAGAAGCTTTTCTGCCTGAGACTCTTGCAGATCTGCTCCTGGCAATGGAAACCGTCCCATATCCGGGGGAAATTATTGTTGTTGACAATAATTCCACAGACAAGACTGCAGAAGTCGCCCTAAAATACGGTGCCACGATCGTTCCTGAACCTTTTCGCCAGATTGCTAAAGCACGCAACTCCGGGGCCCGGGCAGCGAATGGTGCTTTTCTTGTCTTTTTAGATGCCGACACCAACCTTCCCCCTGCCCTGCTTAATCAGGCGCTAACCCTTTTAGCAAATGGCACCTGTTGTGGGGGGGGCACTGTTCTTAATTTTGATTCGCAATTGCCTTTTCTGGCTGCAAGGCTTGTCAAATTATGGAACTGGATTTCCAAGACCAACAAGCTTGCTGCAGGCAGTTTTATATTCTGCCTGGCCCAGTGCTTTTTTGCAATAGGGGGTTTTGATGAAAAAATATACGCTGGGGAAGAAATTTTCTTGTCTCGTCGGATGAAGAGCTGGGGGGAAAAGCACAAATTGGTTTTTGCCATTCTGGAAGAGCATCCTGTCATTACTTCCGGCAGAAAATTTCATTGGTATTCATCCATGCAAATAGCCCTGCTGCTGCTTCTATTCACAGTTTTTCCCTTTGCTCTTCGCAGCCGCAAACTCTGCAGGTTCTGGTACACAAGACCTGCAAAATAGTATAGTGCCTGTTTTGAAAAGTTACTTTTTGAGCAAAACTCAACAAATTAGAATACTAGCCAGCGCCATGATTATATGATAGTTCTTCAGTGAAAAACGGCTGGATTTGTTTCAGAAACATTTGGAATTTTTTCATATGCAAAACAAAAGAATCAAAAATATCCTGGCAACAGAACCTCTTAAGCAGAAAATTGAAGTGCGGGGCTGGTTAAGAACCCGGCGCGATGCCAGGGATTTTTCATTTCTGGAAATTAATGATGGTTCCTGTCTTGCCAACCTCCAGGTTATAGCTTCCTCTGCTCTGGGAAATTACAAGGATATTGTCTTAAAACTTCACACGGGGTGCTCCGTCCTTGTTGCAGGCGAGTTGAGGGAATCTCCTGCCAAAGGCCAGACAGTTGAACTTCATGCAGACAAAATCGAGGTATATGGCTGGGCCGATCCGGAAAGTTATCCTCTCCAGAAAAAAAGACACTCCTTTGAATTCCTGCGGAATATTGCGCATCTCAGGCCGCGGACCAACAGTTTGGGCGCCATTGCCAGAATCCGTTCATCGCTCAGTTATGCGGTTCATCAATTTTTCCAGGATCAAGGTTTTATTCTTGTCCATACTCCCATAATTACAACAATTGATTGTGAAGGCGCTGGTGAAATGTTCAGGGTTACTGCCCCGCTGCATATCCGGAAAGATAATTCACAAGAACCAATAGACTCCGATTTTTTTGGCAAACCAGCCAACTTGACTGTCAGCGGCCAGTTACAGGCTGAGGTATATGCCATGGCCATGGGTAATGTATATACCTTCGGCCCCACATTCAGAGCTGAAAATTCCAACACAAGCCGTCATTTAGCCGAATTCTGGATGGTTGAACCTGAAATGGCCTTTTGTGATCTTACTGAAAACATGGCCCTGGCTGAATCATTCCTGAAATATCTTGTACACCATGTCCTAGAAAAAGATGCCCAGGATATGAGTCTGTTCGCCAATTTTATAGACAAAAAACTTTTCGCGAAGCTGGAAAAAGTAATAGAAAAACCCTTTACCCGCATAACCTACACTGAAGCGGTAGACATACTGCAAAAATCCAATAAAAATTTTGAATTCCCTGTCCGCTGGGGAACAGATCTGCAGGCGGAACATGAACGCTATATCTGTGAAAATGTATTTGACCAACCGGTTTTTATTACTGACTATCCCAAAGACATAAAACCCTTTTACATGCGGGTCAATGCTGACGGGAAAACAGTTGCCGCCATGGACCTTTTACTGCCAGGACTTGGCGAGATAATTGGCGGCAGCCAGCGGGAGGAGCGCTACGATGTTCTTGTTGCCAGAATGCAGGAACTGCGTCTTAACTTTGAAGAATACCGCTGGTATCTCGACCTGAGAGCTTTCGGCACAGCGCCGCATTCAGGCTTCGGCCTTGGGTTTGAGAGATTCCTGCAATTTGTCACTGCCATGAATAATATTCGAGAGGTCATACCTTTCCCGCGTACCCCTGGATCTGCTCTATACTGAAATTCATCCAGCACCCAGGTGCCTCCCCACCGCGGCACATCACCGAAAATGCTAATAAACCTTTTGACTTAATAATGATTTATTGTAAATTAAAATAACCTTAAATTTAAAATTTTACCGTCATGATGCATCCGACGTATCCCTCAAATTTTAATACCAGCTGTTCACCTTACTGCAAAACATGACAGGAAAGACAGAACACTCCCGCAATCCGGTTATCAGTTTCAGCACCAAACTGGCTTCAACAAATAGCAGGAAGTAACGGACATACAATTTCCCAAGAACCTGATTCAAGCATTTTTAATGAAATATCCGAGTCTGCAAGGCAGAAAAACGCAGTCACCGATATCCTGCCTGCAGGCAGGGTCGAAAGACAATCAGTGACTTTTTTGTTAAAAGAGCAAAATACAATGCGTAGAACAACTAATTTAAATTATCCAATGCGGCAGCACAATATTAATGTTCTGCTCGTTGATGATCAGATAAAAATAGCCGAGGCAATACAACAAGCACTCAACAGCGAAAAGGATATCGAGCTTCACTACTGCCAGGACCCGAGTAAGGCAATCAGGCTGGCTGCAAAAATCAATGCTACTGTTATACTCCAGGATCTTGTTATGCCTGAGATTGACGGCCTGATGATGGTCCGCTACTTCAGGGCAAATGCAGCATGCGCCAAAATACCGATTATTGTTTTATCGGCCGGTGAAGAAGCCTCTTTCAAGAGTGAAGCCTTTATGCTCGGCGCCAATGACTACCTGGTCAAATTGCCCGATACTGTTGAACTGATAGCAAGAATTCGCTATCACTCCCAGGCATACATAAATCAACTTGAAAGAGACGAGGCTTTCCGGGCCCTTAAAAAAAGCCAGGCGCAATTAGCAGAAGCAAACCGCAACCTGAAAAAACTCTCATCCATTGACAGTTTAACCGGTCTTGCAAACCGCAGGATATTTGATGAATCCCTGAGAAAGGAATGGTACAGGGCAATACGGGCCGAGACTCCCATCAGCCTAATAATGATCGATATTGACTTTTTCAAGCTTTATAACGATTATTATGGCCACCAAGGCGGCGATAGTTGTCTGAAAAAGGTGGCAGATGGACTGTATTCGGCTATTCATCGGGAAAGTGATTTGTTGGCTCGTTACGGCGGAGAAGAATTTTGCGTAGTGCTTCCTGATACAGATTTAAACGGGGCTGTAAAGGTTGCCAAGGAGATGCACCAGGCTATACAAGCCTTGCAGATCGCCCATCCCAAATCAAGAGTAAGAGACATTGTCAGCATCAGTTTAGGGGTATGTACGCTAGTTCCGCAAAGTGATACTGAACCGGAGACCCTTATTGCTCTTGCAGACCAGGCTCTCTATAAAGCCAAGGATGATGGTCGTGACCGGGTTCAATCAGTCCTGGTGCAGGCAGATTCAAATTGATTCCCAGCCTGAACCTATCCGCCAAAAGAACCCTGATGGTCTAGATATTACCGATGCCAGGCATTCATCTCTATTCCAGCAACAGGCTAGAAATTCTTGCCGACACCTATGCCGAATTGCTCCTTGCCCAACCACTTCCACCCTTGCAAAAAGAAATAGTCCTCGTGCAAAGCAGGGGGATGGCACGCTGGCTTGCCATGGAAACTGCAAACAGGTTACAGATCTGGGCCAACTGCGATTATCCCTTTCCCAATACATTTATAAGCAGAATGTACAAGCTTATAATGCCAGATATACCCGACGTATCGCCATTTGCTAAGGAATTTATTCTCTGGCATTTAATGGACATGCTTCCCGAAATACAGGACGAATCTCATTTAATAAAGATCGCATCATATCTCGATTCTGGTGATGACCTGAAGCTTTACCAGCTGTCTTATGAAATTGCTGATCTCTTTGACCAGTATACCCTTTTCAGACCCCGGATGATTCTTGCCTGGGAGGACAAGACAGAACAGGCTCCTGGTGATACTGCATGGCAAGCATTAATTTGGTGCCGTCTCTTGGATCGTCTTTGCCAAAATCAACTTCCCCCGGATTATCACCGGGCCAGACTTTTGCAATTATTTGAGAAAAAAATTCTCGACCCCACCTTCGACCATACAATACTGCCTCCCAGGGTTTCGGTTTTCGGCATATCATCCCTGCCGCCCTATCACCTAAGAGTTCTTGCCGCGCTGGCACATCATATTGACCTGCATTTTTTTATAATGAATCCCTGCCAGGAATACTGGTTTGATATCATTGCTGACCGGGATATCGTAAAAATTAGCCGTCAGGAAGCTGCAAACCAGGACACACTGCACCTCAAAGAGGGAAATAGCCTGCTGGCTTCAATGGGGCACCTTGGCAGAGATTTCATGACAATGCTACAGGAGTCCAACTCCGAAGACCTCGAATTTTTCAAAGATCCGGGAGATGATACACTCCTGTCAAATATCCAGCAGGATATTTTCTATTTACGAGAAAACCGGGAAGCATCACTGGAGCCAGCTTATAATAAGAAAATAATTAAAAACAACGATGCTTCACTCACTTTTCATTCCTGTCATAGCCCCATGCGAGAGGTTGAAACCCTCTTTGATCAACTTCTGGAGATCTTCGACAATACCGACCCGTATGAACCGATCGAGCCAAGGGATATACTTGTCATGGCTCCTGAAATAAACGAATATGCCCCATTGATCAGAGCTGTTTTTGATGCCGAGACCTCTACCCACAAGAAAATACCATATTCTATTTCTGATCAATCAATCAGGGTGACAAGCAGATACATTGAAACTTTTCTCGCGATCCTCTGGTTGCCGCAAACTCGTTTTAGCAGCATAGATGTTCTGGGAATCCTTAAAGCTGAAGCAGTTAAGAGCCGTTTCGCCATCAATGATAAAGATCTTGCTACCATTGAAAACTGGGTGCGTGAAACTCGCATCTGCTGGGGTGTTGACCAGGAACACAAAACAAGCCTTCAACTGCCGTCCTGTCGGGAAAACACCTGGCGCGCCGGTCTTGAGCGCTTACTGCTGGGATATGCCATGTCCGGAAATGGCCAGGCGCTTTTTGAAAATATTCTTCCATATGATCGTCTTGAAGGAAATGACACGATTGTTCTTGGCGGATTTCTCGATTTTACTGAAAATCTTTTCAACCTGACAGAAACCTTTCAACATCCGCATACTCTTACAGAATGGTCTGATATTCTGTTACACACTAAAGACAGGTTATTGCGCTTCGATGAAAGATCTGAAGCAGAGGATAGAGTCCTGCAGCGCTTACTCTACAGGCTGAAAGAATTGCAAAACTGTACATATTTCAGAAAAAAAGTAAGCCTTCGGGTAATCCGGTCTTTTCTGATACATTCCCTGGATGAACGATTTTCTCCCATTGCAGGTGAAACCCCCTTTCTCACAGGTGGCGTCACCTTCTGTTCAATGCTGCCCATGCGGGCTATTCCCTTCAAGGTTATCTGCCTAATGGGCATGAATGATGGTTTATACCCCCGCTCAGGCCGCAAGAAAAGTTTTGACCTTATGGCCATGAAACCCAAACGGGGAGACAGGTCGAAACGCTATGACGACCGCTACCTCTTTCTCGAAACACTTCTTTCCGCCCGAAATAAACTGTCCATAAGTTTTGTCGGGCAATCTATCCAGGATGGGTCCAAACGGCCACCCTCTGTCCTCGTTAGCGAACTCATGAATTATATTGACCATGGATATATTCACCAGGTTGATCAGGATGAATCTGTTGCTGCCTTAAGTGGTGCTCTCACCAGAATACACCACTTGCAGCCATTCGATCCCGGCTACTTCAATTTACCAACAAATAGAAGGCAGAGTAAACTCTTCAGCTATTCGGCGGAAAACTATGAAGCGGCGAAGGCCCTGAAACAAGAACGGAAAAAAATCAACACAGCCTTTTCTACAACACTGCCAGCTCCGCCGGAAGAATTAAAGCAGATTGAGCTCAATGAACTGGTCAGGTTCTTTTCCCATCCTGCACGCTACCTCCTGGTCAAAATCATTGGTATTGCCCCAATTGAAGAAAGTCAGACAATGGACACAAGTGAACCTTTTACCCTGAAAGGATTGGCGCGATACAAGCTGGAACATGACATACTGGAAAACCTTCTAAGAGGGCATGATTGCGGCAAACTTTATCGGGTCAAGAAAGCGTCTGGAGAACTCCCCCACGGCAAAGTGGGAGAAATATTCTTTATGCAGTTGGTGTCAGATCTCCAATCGTTTCATAAAAGGCTTTCAGGGCTGCTTTCCGGACAGGAATTAAAACAGCAGCAAGTTACGCTCAAGATACGTGATTACTCTATCACTGGTCGCCTTGATAATGTAAGCGCAAATGGGCTGGTGCAATACCGTTATGCCACCATGAAACCAAAAGATGTCATTCGTAGCTGGATCAGCCATCTTGTGTTTAACAGCCAAGCGAATACTGCTGCACCAGAAAATGGTACCAGTACTTTTTATGCCGGGAAAGATGGCATGTATGAATACGGGCCTGCAGCAGAAAGCATCCTTCACCTGGAACAACTCTTGGATTTATACTGGCAGGGTATAACAGAGCCGCTTTACTTTTTTCCCCGTTCATCTTTTGTTTTTGCACAGGAAATCCATAAAGGCAAGCAGGAACAGGAGGCACTACGCAAAGCCATTGTTGAATGGGAAGGGAACGACTTCAATAAAAAGGGCGAGAAAAATGATCCTTACAATCTGCTTTGCTGTAAAAATATGGTCCTGTCAAACCCTCTTTTCATGGAACAGGCCCAAAAAGTTTTCCTGCCTGCTTTTGTACACCAGAAAAAATTCAGTGGGTAAATCGTACAGCCATCACCTATGAACCGATAATTTTTGCAACGGCTTCTGCATATCTGGCCCCGGTCTTTTCAAGAATCTCCTGTGGAAGCTCCGGCGGCGGCGGCTTTTTATCCCAGTCAAGTGATGACAAATAATCCCTTAAGAACTGCTTGTCAAAGCTCGGCTGTCCCTTACCCGGGGAATATTGATCCAGCGGCCAGAACCTGGAGGAATCCGGGGTGAGCACCTCGTCAATAAGAATCAGTTCTCCTTCAAACCAACCCAGCTCAAATTTTGTGTCTGCAATAATGATTCCCCTGCTCAAGGCATAATCAGCTGCTTTCTTGTACAGTTTTATGCTGACATCTACAATTCGTGATGTCTCAGCAACTCCCACAATTTTTTCCATCCTGGCAATGGAGATATTTTCGTCGTGTTCGCCTAAATCCGCCTTTGTTGACGGGGTGAAAAGGGGTTCGGGGAATTTGTCAGACTCAACCATTCCCGGAGGCAGCGGAAAGCCGCAGACCGTAGTATTTTTCTTGTAGGAACCCCAGAAAGAACCGGAGAGGTAACCCCGCACAATACACTCAACCGGCAAGGGCTTGGCCTTCTTGACCAGCATGCTTCTGTCGCGCAATACCTCCGCATATGGAGCACAGGCGGCAGGATATTTTTCAACATCGGCTGTAATTAAGTGGTTTGGCACTATATCGCCCAAAAAATCAAACCAGAACAGGGATAACTTTGTGAGCACCTTGCCCTTGTTGGGAACAGGATCACCCATAACCACATCAAATGCTGAAATGCGGTCAGTGGCAATCATCAGGAGCATATCATCAACTTCATACAGGTCCCTGACCTTGCCGCGATGAATAAGTTTCAGGTCCGTAAATTCTGTTTTAATCAGCATCGAATCAGACATTTCCTAACTCTCTAATATATAGGGGAGATTAAAGCCCTAAAGCAGACTTCAGTTCATTGACAACTGTATCGCTTGAAGTACCGGAAACCGTTTTCAGCAGGCCTTCCTTTTCATAAAAACCTATAAGCGGCGCTGTCTTTTCGTTGTATGTTGCCAGACGGTGCGAGATTGCCTCTTCTGTTTCATCGTCTCGCTGAATGACTGCACTGCCGCACTTGTCACAGATGCCTTCCTGTTTGGGCGGGCTGCTTTTAACATTATAAATTGCCTGACACTGGGGATTTTCACATGTTCTACGGGTACACAACCGGTCAAGAATAACCTCACGCGGCACTTCAATACTCACCGCCATGTCCAGGGAAATGTTTAATTTAGCCAGAAGGACCTTGAGTGCTTCAGCCTGAGGGATCGTCCTTGGAAAACCATCAAGCAGAAAACCTTTTTGGCAGTCAGGCTCCTGCAGCCTTTTTTCCATAATACCCATGATCAAAGAATCCGGAACGAGGTCTCCCCGTTTCATGTAGCCTTCTGCATCTTTACCAAGCTCAGTGCCGGCCTGCACTGCACCGCGCAGAATATCTCCCGTTGATATCTGGACTGAGCCGTCAATTGCTGTAAGTATTTTGGCTACAGTTCCCTTGCCTGCCCCAGGGGCTCCCAATAATATCAGTTTCATTGTCCTCCTCCAAATTGTCTAGACGTTAGTGCTAGGATTTGTTATCAAAAAAAATGTCGGCCTCGTAAAAAACTTTCTCCTAGGCATTCCAATACGTTACTGATTAGTGCTATTGGCCCCGTTGACGTATGCGAGTCTTTTTGCGATTATATCAAATTGAGGCTGGAAACTATACCCGATTTTCACAGGAGATGGTAGGGCAAATCAGAAAAAAATCACTCAAGAGACACTTTCTTTTCTTCTGCTGCAAGGCCGCCCTTGAAAGCATAAATCAATCCTGAAATCATGCCGACCAGAATCATAAAAAAAGTAGTAAGCAATGATAGGGAAAGCGCTTTTTCAGATGTAGTAAACTCGGTGAGGTAAAAAAGAAAGGTGGCCTCCCTGACGCCTATACCGTTCACCGAGGGAGCTGCGCCCATAAGCAGCAATATTGGCACGAAAAAGAAAAAAAAGACCAGCGGGATCTCAATGGCAAGGCTTCTGGCTAATAGATAGTTGGCAAATATATATGTTGTCTGCCCCAGTAAAGTAAGGGCAACGCACCTGCCGAATATTCCCTTATGCTCTCTGTACTCATACATTGCCCGGTAAATTTCCCTTATTTTTTCAATAAATATTGCCGGCAGCAACGGGATATGGAGTTGACAGAGTGTATCGACAATTTTTTTGTTAAAAATAAAGATGCCTAAGGTAATTGTGCTTGCCGCAAGCATTACAATACTCCCCATGATCTTGTGGGATCCCTGCGCGCTGTCAAAGAAAAATATGGTCGAAATACTGATAAGCAACATGGTTATGAGACCAAAAAGGCGATCAACAACCACGGCGCTGAATACAGAAACACTGCCCTTTGAATCTTTATACAGGTAATAAGCCTTCATCATCTCGCCGCCCACCGAAGATGGCAGGACATTATTGAAAAAAAGAGCGATCAGGTTGACATAATAGGCGGCCGCAACAGAAAGTTTTGTACCGTGCACCTGGATGACATAGCGCAGCCGAAAAGAGACGGGCAACAGGCCGACAAAAAACAGGACAACGGCCATTCCAAAATATAACGGCTGGACCTCTTTTAAATATTGAAAAACCAGCGGGAGCTGCTCCCTGAAAAGGTAAAGGATAATCCCCATCAGGCCAAAACTGACAACAAAGCGCAGAATAGTTTTCCACGCCTTCCTTTTTTTTGTTACGCCTGATTTTTTCATTTTTCAAACCACCAGAGAGATCCACGTAGCGACAAAAAGGGTGAGGCTTATAAGGCCATTCATGGTGAAAAAAGAAAGCTGTATCCTTGATAGATCACGAGGGTTGACAACAAGGTGCTGGTAGAAAAGAGCTGCCCCGGTAAGAAGAATGCCTGTGTAATAGATAAAATTCAACCTGGCGTAAATTCCGGTCAAAACAAAAAGAATAAAGGCAATAACGTGAAACACTACTGCCATCCTGAAGGCGTTCCTGCGACCAAATCGTGCCGGCAAGGAAAACAGACCCATCCTGGTATCAAAATCAGCATCGAGGCAGGCATATACCGTGTCAAATCCCGCTACCCAGAATAATACTCCAAGAGAAAGGACATAGGGATAATTTTGCAGGGAGCCCGATACTGCAACCCAGCCGCCAAGAGGGGAAAAGGCCAGAGCCAGCCCCAGCACAACGTGACAGAGCCATGTGAAGCGTTTCGTCAGGGAATAAAAGAGGGTCAGCCCCAGAGCAAACGGCGATAATATAAACGTTAGCTGGTTAAGGTTGTAACAGGCAAAGAAAAAAAGTCCGGCCGCCACAATCACCATGGACCAGGCCTCCGTGAGTTTGACTGTCCGGGCAGGCAGGGCCCTGGAAGCTGTCCTCGGGTTCAGCCTGTCATACTCACGGTCAACAATACGGTTAAAGCCCATGGCACAGGTCCTGGCACCCACCATGGCGAGAATTATCCACGCGCAGGTCACCACATGAGGCATACCGCGTGCAGACAAAAACGCACCCATGAAAGCAAATGGCAGTGCAAAAACCGTGTGCTCAAACTTTATCATTTCAAGCAGTATGGAGATTTTTTTCAGCATTTTCTCGAGACAATACCCGGATTTTAGATGCCCTGCCAGCGTTTCAGGCCGGCAACTTCAATTCCAACGAGGTCTGCTACACGGCCCGCAAAAAAGGTCGCCATTTTTTCCAAACTTTCTGGATGATGATAAAAGGAAGGCATGGGAGGACAGAGAGTAGCCCCGGCATCATGAACCTTTAACATATTTTCAAGGTGGATGCGGTTCAATGGAGTTTCACGAACCGCCAGCAGTAAGGGCTTTTTTTCCTTCAGCATCACATCTGCCGCCCGATGGATAAGATTCTTTGCAATACCGTTGGCAATTGCCCCAAGTGATCCCATTGTACAGGGCAGGACAACCATTGCCTCAAATTTGCTTGACCCACTCGACATCGGGGCTGCAAAGTTATCTGCTGCATGCCATTCAACAACATATTTTTGCAGATCATCAGGCGTCAATCCAAGTTCATGCTGCAGCACCAGGCGGCCGGCATTGGATATAATGGCGTGAACATCAACACCAGCCTTCTGCATGATCTTTAAAAACTGGACAGCATAGAGACTGCCGCTCGCACCGGTTATGGCCAGGATAATCTTTTTATTCATTTTATACCTATATAGATGGTTACAATGCCCATGGTCAAGGGTCTGCAGAAATGTCTTGAAAACCCTGCTCCTTTGATCATAGCCAACAAGGCCTCAGGTTCGTAGAATTTGGCGATGGAACTGGCAAGATATTCATATGCCTCCTTGTCCCCGGATACAAGACCAGCTACTCTCGGCAAGATCCTGTTCAAATAAAAGTTATACACCGGTTTGAAGAAAACATTGCGGGGTCTTGAGAATTCCAGGATAAGCAGCTTGCCGCCCGGTTTCAATACCCTGTACATTTCAGCAAGACCCTGTTCCGTACGGGCCAGGTTTCTGACCCCGAATGCAACTGTTATGCCCCAGAACTTCTCACTGGCTGCCGGGATCTCTTCACCGTCGCCACACACCGCACCAATCCTGTCTCTGCGCTCATCGGACGGCAGATTATTCAGGCCGCTGCGCAGCATCTCTTCACAAAAGTCCATTGCCACAACTTTACGTTTTGGTGCCTGGCGAGTCAACTCGAGCGCCAGGGGAAGTGTACCGGCACAAAGGTCCAGAACCGCACCTTCTGGGAACTCCTTCAATTCACGGGTCGTGACCCAGCGCCAGTACCTGTCCACTTTCAGGCTCAGCAGGGAGTTCAAAAAATCGTATTTATCGCTTATTGAAGCAAATTTGTCCCGAACAAATTTCTTTTTTTCATCTACAGACTGCACTGTTTCAACTGCCACAACAATTCCCCGGTACTATGAAAACATTTTTAATGGAAGAGCTTCCGGCACGCCCTCCCCTCTTTCAATCAGGTATTCAATAAAACGAATGAGTCCTTTCTTTTTTTCGGGACCGAGATCATGTTCAATACCACGCAGATAATCGTAACAGGCATCAGCGTCCATTGAAATCCTTGGTCCCACTCTTTTGCTGATATTTTGCAGATCTTTCCGGCCCTCTTGCCTGCAGCGCAGCAGTTCGCGGTGAATGTCCCGGACAATCTCCGGATTGTTGCGGCAGAATTCCTCGCGCATGGCCCAGACAGCAAAAACAAACGGCAATGATGTCTTGTCGTGCCAGATCTTACCAAGATCAATTTTATGCGGGTAAACATTATTCTGCGCCAGAATCAGGGCCTCATCACCTATGGCTAAAACTGCCGAGATATCACTATTGTCCTGTGCTTCCAATACCGATCCCACCTTGTACCATGGAACAACACCATAAAAATCCTCCAGGATGATCTTTACAAGACTGACCGACGTCTGGGATTGTCTGCTCAGAAGCACTAACCTGCCTGCAAGGTCATCCGGCTCACACCTTGAAAAAAGAAAAACAGAGCCAACAGGTCCGGAAGCGCTGATCGATATATCATCGAGAAGCAGATACTTTTCAGGATGGGTGGCATACTCCTGTGAGGAAACAAGCCCCATATCCAGTTGTTCGGCATAGAGCATCCGGTTGAGGACAGACGGAGCCGCCTCGACAACAGTCCAATCCGGACGCCTGACCGTCCGCAGCCAGACATCATACAGGGGAGCAGTATTGATAAAATTAACCATACCTATACGTGCTTTTGGATCGGTCAGCATGCTCGTATCTACTCCAGAAAACCTGCCTGCACAGACTCACCTGCAGTTGTCAGATATTCTAAGATTTCCTGAGCTGAGCGCAGGTTCTCGTCGCACCTTATTTTCAGCACCAGTGCCCGTTTACCAGGCTCCAGTGAGCCCATTTCAGAAGCAACACCCCAGGCCTCAGCTCCTCCACGGGTGGCCATGGCAAAGATTAATTCAGGAGGCAGATTTGGGTGGTCTTCACGCAGCAGGCGCATTTCACGCCACATGCTTAAAACTTCGTTGCTCGCTTTGCTGTCAGTACCCAAGGCCGGCAGAATACCATGCGCAAGAAATTCTGTCACCGGTGCTTTGCCAATCCCCAAAAAGCGGTTGCTTCCAGGGCATAGACACACCTTGGCCTTTTTCTTTGCCAGTATATGGATCTCAGCAGCATCCACATGGACTGCATGGACGCAAAGGGTTTTATTATCAATTACACCAAGGCTTTCAAGGTATTGCACAGAACCCTTGCCTGGAATCGTGAAGCTCCCATCCCAGGCACCTCTTTCCAGCAGAAACTCTTTAAAGACCCCGGTACCGGTTTGCAAAAATTCTACTTCCTGATTTGATTCAGCCACGTGGATGGAAAATATGTGGTTTTGCCGCTCAGCCTGCTTTTTAATTGCCTGGATCAAACCTGGTGTTGTTGAATAGGGAGCATGCGGGGTACAGCCTATTTCAAGAGAGTCAGTCGCTGCTACATTCTCAAGTCGTGCCATAGTTTTAGTCTCAGACTCTTTTGTCAGGCCCAAAAGCTCCAGCAGGAAACAGACCCTGGTACTTACCCCATGTCCAATAGCCCTGCTTGTCAATGCATTGCCGACATCCCCGATAAAGACAACCCCTTCAGCGCTCATGGAGCGCAGACTTTGCCTGGCATGACTCATAATTAATTTGTCAGCATCAGCGTTATATTGTGCAAACCGCTCTTTCTCCGTCAGAAGGTCTCGGATCCATACGACGGGATCTCCATTGTAAGTTCTCTTCTTCTGTGTGCGACCGGCAAGATCCAGATGCGATAATTCGAGATGACAATGGGCGTTTATCAATGCAGGTGCAAGCAGACTGCCCGCATGCTCCTGGGTCTGATATTGGCTAAATTCTCTGGCAATATTTCTGTAAGTTCCCAGTGCCTGTATCAATCCATCAGCCACGACCAGGGCCCCATCTTCAATTACCCCATGTGAACCTTTCAGGGCATCAGGTGGCAAACCTGTAAGAAGCCAAGGGCTCCTGTGGATAACTGGCAGAGATGTTTTTTGCAGATTAGATTCTTCTTGGTTTGTCATTGGAAATAACCACTGATAGCTCTTTTGAACTCCCGATCTCAACCGGTTGTCACAAAAGAATAATCCATGGTTCTTTGTTGAGGCATAAATCCTGCTCCCTTGACCAGGCTCCGTATTTCACTTTCAGAAAGTCTGAATGTAACTCCTGCTGCTGCTACAACATTTTCTTCTATCATGGTGCTGCCAAAATCATTGGCCCCGAAAAAGAGAGAGATCTGGGCGACCTTTGGTCCCTGGGTGACCCAGGAGGCTTGGATATTGGCAACATTGTCAAGTACAATACGAGACCAGGCAAGCATCTTCAGGTAGACATGAGCCGTTGTTTTGGGTATATCGGAAAAGGCTGTGTTGGCAGGTTGAAAAGGCCAGGGAATAAAGGCTGTAAAACCGCCTGTTTTTTCCTGTAGATCCCTTATTCTCAGTAAATGTTCCAGCCGCTCTTCCAGAGTTTCGATATGGCCGAACATCATGGTTGCAGTTGTTTTCATGCCCTGAAGGTGGGCCTGCTGCATGACATCAATCCACTCATCAGCACTGCATTTATTAGGTGCTGCCATACGTCTGACCCGGTCGGATAGTATCTCTGCCCCGCCGCCCGGCATGGAATCAAGGCCTGCCTGCCGGAGTCGTTCTAAAACCTCTGCTACAGAAAAACCTGAAACTTTAACGAAATGACAAATTTCTGGAGGCGAAAACCCATGGATATGAATACCGGTCTTTTTAATAAACCGCAGCATATCTTCATAAAATTCCAGTTGTTTGTCAGGATGAAGTCCTCCCTGCAGCAGGATTTGCGTGCCTCCTAATTCCTGTGTTTCATCTATCTTCTTCTTTAGTTCTTCAAAGGAAATTACCGAACCTTCAGCATCCTCAGGCCCTTTATAAAAAGCGCAAAATTTACAGGCGGAGATACATATGTCGGTATAATTTATATTCCTGTCTATCACGTAGGTGACAACAGGCTCCGGGTGCTTTTTCCTGCGGACAATATCCGCAAGAAAACCCAGGTCATACAGGTTGCCGTCGCGGAAAAGGGCCAATAATTCCTGCTCCGTAGGTCTTTCACTGTTAAGGACTTTTTCCCGGATAGAGTCGAAATAGTTCATTACATCTCTTGCACTATGATAAATAACTTGGCAGCGCGATAAAACTTGCCTGCTGCTGCAACACAAACATATTTAATAAGAATTAATAACGTTATAAAGAGTGTCCCGCTCAATAGGTGTGCGCCCTGCCTCCCTGATTAACCTGAGGAGTTGTTCGCGTGACATGGCCTGCTCTGTTTCCGCACCGGCCATATGAGTGATGATTTCTTCTTTAACAGTACCGTCAACATCATCAGCACCGAATGAAAGGCCTATCTGACTCACTTTCTGGCCAATCATTACCCAATATGCTTTAATATGGGGGAAATTATCAAGAAAGCAGCGAGCCACGGCAATCATTTTTAAATCATCAACTCCCGAAGTCCTGGACAAACTGGATAATTCCGTATTTTTAGGGTGGAAGGCCAAGGGGATAAAGGCCAGAAAGCCACCTGTTTCATCCTGAGCCCGGCGCAGCATGTCAAGATGTTCCACGCGCTCCTCAAGGGACTCAATGTGACCATAGAGCATGGTGGCATTGGTATGCAGATCAAGTTTGTGTGCGGTTTTTGCAACTTCGAGCCAATCGCTGCCCGAAAGTTTTTTCTCACATGTCAACTGCCGGATTCGTGAACTGAACACTTCAGCTCCACCGCCGGGAATGGAACCAAGCCCGGCTTTTTTCAAATCCTCCAAAACTCCGGCATATCCCAGCCCTGAAATTTCTGCCAAATGGGCTATCTCAACACAGGTAAAGGCCTGTATATGCACGGCAGGCCTCTCTTCCTTTATAACTTTGAGCACGTCAGTGTAATAAGAATAGGGCAGATCAGGATGGATGCCGCCTACCATATGAATTTCAGTAATAGGCTCGGAAAGTCTTTCCCGGACCTTTCCCCTGACATCTTCAACGCTCATTTCATAGGCAAGGTCAGAATCCCTGTCTTTGCCAAAAGCGCAGAATTTGCAGAGGTTGGTACAGATATTTGAGTAGTTGATGTGCTGGTTGTAGATAAAGTAGGTGTTGTTGCCGTTTTTCCGTTCGCGAACTATGTTGGCAAGGTAACCTATGGCCAGAAGATCCGGGCTTTCAAAAAGCCTGATGCCGTCTGCGAAACTTAACCGTTCACCATCCTGTACTTTTTCTAGAATATCACCTAATCCAGCGTTTTTGATCAAGTAATCCATTATGTATTAGCATATGTGCATGCATATATATCAAAATGCAGCGTTGTTCTTAATCAAGAAAGTTTTTCAGTTTGTCTCTGCGGCTTGAATGGCGCAGTCGGTTAAGAGCCTTTTTCTCAATCTGCCGGATCCTCTCTCGGGATACATTGAAGCGCTTGCCAATTTCTTCCAGGGTATATTCGGCCTTCTCACCTATACCAAAACGGAGACGGATAATTTTTTCCTCCCGTTCACTCAGGGTGCAAAGTATTTTCTTAACTCTGTTGGACAGTTCACGGTTCTGCACAGCTTCGTAGGGAGATACAGATTCCTGATTCTCCAAAAAATCCCCCAGGGTGCTGTCATCGTCTCCGATGGGGGTCTCCAGAGAAATCGGTTCCCGGGATGCCTCAAGGATGGCAAGGATCTTGTCCATTGGCAGTTCAGTCTGTTTGGCAATTTCAACCGGTGTCGGTTCGCGGCCCAACTCTTTGAGAAGGGAGTAAAATGCCTTGAAAAACTGGCTGCGCAGTTCAAGGAAGTGGACAGGCAGCCTAATGGTCCTTGTTTTATCAAGGATGGCACGTGTAATAGCTTGCCTGATCCACCAGCTGGCGTAAGTGCTGAACTTGTTGCCCTTGGTATAATCAAAGCGGAAAACAGCCCGCATAAGTCCAAGGTTGCCCTCCTGAATAAGATCAGCCAGGGTTAATCCCTGATGCATATAACGTTTTGCTATACTGACAACCAGCCGCAGGTTGGCCCGGATCATTTCATCTTTGGCAACCTCGATGGAACGCACATAAGCCTCAATCTTTGTATGTAATTCAAATAGCTCCCTGATGTCAGGATATTTAACGGCACAGCGGGCAACCGACTCCTTCATGTAATTGAGTTGCTGTTTTTTGGGCTTCAGAGACGGATCTCT
The DNA here is from genome assembly GCA_002868955.1 of Desulfobulbaceae bacterium. Classification (GTDB taxonomy): domain Bacteria; phylum Desulfobacterota; class Desulfobulbia; order Desulfobulbales; family BM004; genus BM004. The sequence continues at coordinate 5,118 of PKTW01000047.1, read as the reverse complement.
TTTTTCCCAAAGATCAATGCGATCCATAAGGATTTTCATTTCTGGCACACCGGAGTCATCCGCGCGTATCGCACGGATAATAGCATCAAAACCCTCACGGATAGTGCGGCTGTAAATTCCTTCCTCCTCCGGGGTCAGGAGTTCAAACCGTCCCATTTCCCGGAGATAGGTCGTAGTGGTCTCTTCAGGATCATGGGGTTCGTCTTCACCATCAGTAGATGAAATGGCATCTGCTATATCATCCCTCCCTCTTGCCAGGGTACCTGCAGGACTTTTTTTATAGTCATCCCAGATATCACCGGAAAGGGTCTTCTTCTGGCCCGTTTTTTCTTCGGAAACTATTTCAATGTTGTGTTCTGCAAGAAAATCAAAAAGTTCTTCAATAATACTTGTCTCTTTTATATCTTCAGGAATCAGTTCATTTAAAAGAGTAAATGAGACACAACCTTCGTTTTTTCCTGCATCCAGTAACTTAGCTTTAATGGTTACGAGCATTGACACAGTACCCCTTTAATCTATTCAATCATAAATGGTGGAATTACGGACCCCATGAAAAATCGCCAGGAATTTTCCTTAAGATACATTGATTATCCTGCAAGAAAATGCGTCTCGGGCATTATTCTTTAATACTTTACAAAATATCCGGACAAAATTCGTTCACGACTCCCAGAGCCTCAAGTTTACCTAGAAAACGCAAAAGTTTTAAATTGTACCTCACGTCAGCAAAAAATGAAATGAAAAAAAATGTATTTATTTGATCGAATCAGGCTGTCAAATAGATGCCTCGGTTGCGCCATAGAGCCTGATTGCTGATTTTAAAATCCATTTTCTTGACACACACGAGAACCTTTCACTATAGTCAGTTTTCAATATGGAAAATAATTATAAACTTATAAGACCGAAAGTTCTGTGATACAAGGCACCTCTGTTTTTTATTACAGAAATATAAGCTTTTTCCTGTTGGGATATTCTAGATATTATGCAGGAATCCCTTTTCTTTAAACTTTACTGAATTGTCCAAATCGATATGCTTGAAAAACGGACCAGTGGCATTTTACTCCACCTGACTTCTTTGCCCGGCAACCACGGCATTGGAGACCTGGGGCCCGGTGCTTACAGATTTATTGATTTTCTTGCCGCCTCCGGGCAAAGCTGTTGGCAGTTTCTCCCAACTGGACCGACCAGTACAGCGTTTGATAATTCTCCCTACATGTGCCGCTCGGTATTTGCCGGCAACCCTCTTCTCATCAACCTGGATATGCTCGTCAATGACAGGTATCTTTCGGTTAAAGACCTGAAAGACGGCTCAATTTTTTCTGAATATGAAGTAGAATATGACAAAGTAACAATGTTTAAGAAAGCCGCGCTGAATAAAGCCTTTAGCAATTTTATAAAAACAGACCACACTTCGGATTTTGATCTGTTTTGTAAGAATCATAAAAACTGGCTGGATGATTATGCCCTTTTCATGAGTTACAGGAAACTGTTTGATTGCAAACCCTGGTATCAATGGCCTGATTATGCTGCCCGCAGAAATTTGGAGGCTCTCAACCAGTTCAGTGCTCAGCATGCTGACAAGCTCCTCTACTATAAATTTGTCCAGTTTATTTTCTTTTCCCAATGGCAAAAGATGTATGAATACGCCCGTGCAAAAAATATTTACCTGATAGGTGATATTCCCATTTATGTTGCATTGGACAGTGCGGATGTCTGGTCCAACCAGGAACTCTTTAAAATTGATCCCCAAACACTGAAACCATCACAGGTTGCCGGGGTTCCCCCTGATTACTTCAGCGAGACAGGACAGCGCTGGGGCAATCCGGTGTATAAATGGAAAACCGACAATGGCAAAATAAACAATAAGCTCTACGACTGGTGGCTGGCCCGTTTCAGACTTATTTTTTCATTGATGGACTTGGTCAAAATTGATCATTTCAGAGGATTTGAAGCTTTCTGGGAAATACCGGCTCGAGAAAAGACCGCGACCAAAGGCAGGTGGGTAAAAGGGCCAGGGAAATCATTTTTTACCTGTATAAAAGCCAAGTTGAAAGTATTGCCCATAATTGCAGAGGATCTTGGTGTTATAACTCCTCCGGTAGAAAAAATACGGGACCAGCTGGGATTTCCTGGCATGCGGGTTTTGCAGTTTGCTTTTGAATCTGATGAAAAAAACCCTTATCTGCCTCACAACTTTGAACAAAGAAACACGATAGTCTATACTGGTACGCATGATAATAACACGACCCTGGGCTGGTTTATGGGAGACAAACTTTCAGAGAGCACCAGGGATCGTATTCGTAGATATTTAAACAGTTATGATGACAGCCGTATCTCCTGGGAATTTATTAGGCTGGCAATGTCTTCGATAGCGGCACTGGCAATAATCCCCCTGCAGGATATTCTGGGCTTTGGTGAGGATTGTCAGATGAATAGACCCGGTACCCAGTCAGGAAATTGGCGCTGGCGTTGTGCGCCCCGTTTTATGAATGAGGAAGTTGAGCGGCGCTTACTCGACATGACTGTTTTTTACAACCGGTTGCCTTAAAATCAATTAATGATGGAGAAAAATGTCATGGACGTATTAGCGTTTCTGGGAAGTCCCCGTAAAAAAGGAAACTCTGAAGTGCTGACCCAGGAACTGCTTGAAGGTGTCAGGCAGGCTGGAGGATCACCGGAGATAATCAGGCTTTGCGATTTGAAAATATCGCCATGCATCAGCTGTGGCGGCTGTGATAAAACCGGCAGATGTGTGGTGGAGGATGACATGATTCCATTATATGAAAAGATCATAAGCATCGATAAGATCATTGTCTCTTCGCCCATTTTTTTCTATGGGGTTACCGCCCAGACTAAAGCATTCATTGACAGGACCCAAGCTCTCTGGAACCGCAAGAGACTCCTGCAGAAAAAAGGTGAATGGGTGGATAATCCGGAACGCAAAGGATTTTTTATTTCTGTAGCAGCAACCCGGGGGGCCAGAATTTTTGAGGGTGCAATTCTCACCATGAAATATGGCTACGATGCCATGGGAATGCAATATGGAGGTGATTTTCTTGTAACCGGCCCCGATAAGCGTGGAGATATGGCCAAATATGAGAAAAAACTTGCTGAAGCTCGTGAGGCCGGAAAAAATTTTATCCTCGGACTTGATGCGCACGTTGATTAAGACTGTATCCATCAACAAATCCTTGACAAACAGGGCTGCATAATATACTTAAGAGAGCCCATAAAAAGGCCCCATCGTCTAGTGGTCTAGGACTCCGGCCTCTCACGCCGGCAACACGGGTTCGAACCCCGTTGGGGTCACCATATAAAAATCTAAGGAGTTAGGCTGGTTGGCCTTACTCCTTTTTTATTTCTGACTGACTTAACGTGTTGCATTCCTTCAGTCTCTATGGACCCTTTTATGTAGCAATATGTCTTTCAAAAATTCAAATTTATTTCAATTACCAGCACATTAAACAGCAAAGAATACTTGAATAATTGAGAATCGTTCTTATAATTTTTTGTAACCTCAAACATTTCTTTCCTCCTGTGGCTTTCTAGCGTATGCCCAAGCGCCCCACAAAAGAAATTTTGGGGCTGATATATTTTTTATTGGGGAACCTATCATACATATCATCCACGAGATCCAAATGGTGCTTCGGCAAATATATCATATAAGAAACCGTATTGTGAATTCCTTCTTTCCTGGACAATGCAAACAATAATTCCTTGCATGCAATTTCTACATTGTGGTATATTTGTTTTACATAAAGCCCCGGCGCTCCAGTAATGAAAACCAGAGTAATGATCATAATTGAAGCGGAGCCTCCCGGGGCTTTTTTATTTGAAAGAACTTTGCTAAGCAAATCAGCTCATCGCCTCTTACATGTCGCGGGAATCTTGCCCGCTGAGCTAATTAAAACGTCTATTCCCCTGGTGTCTAATAAACGGCATTTTTCCTGGTGTAGTTGTCACACAATTTTGACTCGAAAAAAAATACTCTCACATACTCTTTTTTCTTTTGTTATTTTCTACATTGTGGTACTTTTACAAATGAGGTACATCCTCCTATTTACACCTCACTGCATGCCCTCCATCGCCCATGACGCCTGAACATAGTATCATGCAGTGAGGTTTTCTTTTTTCTAAACTATATCTATCAACTCTTATTACCTTATTGAGCACAAATTCTATCGTCCGCGGTTTTTTCTGGGTTCTTGTAGCAACACTTCTAGCCTTTATTGCTAAAAGCAACGGTCAAAATCCAATATTTTATTTTTGTGGGGCGGGATTAATCATCATTGCCTCAGTTATGGAAGCAGCACATGCCAATGACAGGTTTGGTCATGATGTCGGTGACCAGGTGCTCTGCATGGTGACCTCACATCTCAGGCGTGTCGGGGGTGGTGGCAAACCATATCGCTACGGAGGTGAAGAATTAACCATTGTTTTTTCCGGTAAATCAAAAGAAGAAGCGATTCCGCATCTGGAGAGACTGCGGCAATCCATCGGGGCTGCCCAGTTTGGATTGCGCAACAAAAACCGACCGAAAAATCCACCCCAAAAAATAAATCGGGGCAAAACGCAGCCTAAAAACCGCGTCCGTGACAATGAGCATCGGCGTTGCTGAAACGGATAGCAGCCACTCCAAACCAACTTCTGTCATGAAAGCTGCTGATCAGGCCCTGTACAAGGCTAAGAAAAGAGGCCGAAACTGCATAGTGAGCTGATTATTCAAAGAGTTAAATACCATGGGCCCTTTCTTCCGGTCATTATTAGCAGCTGTTTCAAATCCAACCCGTTTTATCAAGTAAGATAATCAAGCATCCTGTCAGACAAATTATATAAATGTAAAACAGGGATCGTAGCCCCTGACACAAACGTATTACTTCCGGCTCAACTGCAGCCTCAAAATTATGCTTTAATATATACCTGATAACCTTGAAGTTTGTTGTCAGGCTTTTTTTCATGAAAAACTTGGGGCTTCCAAATGTTTCGTACAGGAGGGGATAGTTCAGACGGAGTTCAGTATAGAGCCGGTTGCTTAAAAAAAACCAGGCAATTGCTGCTGCAAGCATTAAGACCAGAAACACAGGCAGCATCTGTTGGTTGAGGTCGATTGCTGCATGGTGC
>PKTW01000008.1 GCA_002868955.1 Desulfobulbaceae bacterium | reverse complement strand
AGTTCCGACTTTTGATACTGGCCTGAGATCTCCTGGGCCAGGCTTTGTGACTGCATGGTGAAAAAGAAGGCCAAACAAATGAACAGAAGCCTGCGAGAGAATACGTTTCTTGCAATGAATGATATTATCTGCATAGAAAATGAAATAAAGGTAGTAATGATGATAGGTACTCTTTTTATAGAGCAAACTCTCTAACACATCGTTATGCTGGAGAATTTTCCAAAATCATGACATAGTACACTTCTAATGATATTTTGAATATCCTGTCAATAAAAAATGATAGTGGAAAATTAGCACCCTGATCGGTAAAGATTGAAAACAGGCTGTAAATTTTGAATTGTGAGGAGAGTATCCCCACTTCATATACAGGATACCTGTGCCAGATTTACCGATAATATTCAGACCTGAGCGTCAACTGCCCCTGATAGCCGTCCCTAATAGCCCTTATGTGTAGTCAGATCAAGAAAACAGACTACCGTTTCAGCACCTCATGCAGAACCTCTCCTGCAGCGCCCGAGGGGGATTTGATCCCAACGAATGCCGACAGGGTCGATGCAATGTCAACGGTATGGACTCTGCGCTGAACGTGCTGGGCAGAGATCTGCATGCCGCCGAAGGCGATGGGTACGAAGGTATCGTAGCGCCAGGGTGATCCGTGGGTGGCAGCAACCGTCAGGCCGTCAAAGTCGTTGATGAACCAGTGCGGCTCGAAAACAACATAGATGTCGCCGGACCGTTTTGGATTGAAATTGTTGAGTATCGCCTGGTTGAGCGGCGTATCGGGAAGCTTGCCCTCCTGTAGAGCACTGCTTTCGATAGCCTGGGCAATCCCCTCGAATTTCAGCAATTCTTCGGCAACAGCCCTTTCAACTTGCTGCAGGTCGAGGCCGTGCTGCCGGATCACCTCATGATTGAGATACACATAGGGATGGTTGTAACCGGAGATCAGTTCCTTATCGATCCCGAACATCTTTTTCAGGGCCATGAAGGCAGGGGCTTTATCCCAGCTTTCGGGTGTCGCGTATCCCGCATGAATGCCAAATTCGTTCATATAACCAGGCACCTCCGGAGTACCATGATCGGCAGAAAGCACGATGAGGGTATTTTGCAGGCCGACCTTTTCATCCACGTATGCAAACAGTTCCGCCAGGATATTGTCCAGGCGCAGGATGTTATCTTCGCTTTCAAGACTGGATGGACCGAAGATATGGGCGACGTAATCGGTTGAGGAAAAGCTGACTCCGAGAAAGTCAGGGACATCATCCGCACCAAGTTGTTCATTGGCGATCAATTCCTTGGCAAAATCCAGGGTCAACGCGTCCCCTGAAGGACTTATCGTCAGCAGTGTCGTAAAATATTTGCCGCCGGGCTCTCCGAATTTATGAGGGAATGTACGTCCATATCCCGCCAGATCGGTCTCCCACGACCTGTCGTCAGCCGCTCCGAACAGGTAGGTTCCCTTGTCATGCAGCAGATCCCAGGACTTGCCGGAGTATGCTGCTGCCAGTTTGCGTGTGTTCCACTCGTTAACCCATGCGGGATATTCGTCGTAATAGTAGTTGCTGGTCACGAATTCCCCGCTGGCTTTTGAAAACCAGAAGGCCTTGCCTGCGTGTCCAGCCATGGATACGGCGCCGCGGTCCTTGATCGACACCGCGAAGACCTTGGCTCGGCCTGCAGTATTGATGGCCAGCTCGTCTCCGAAGGTGGTCACCATGATTGCCGCAGGCGAGCGTCCGTCACTTTTTGCAGCTTTCTGGGTCGAATCGATCTCGGCATCCTTGTCAACACCTGCCCCTGCCGTAAGCAGCCGATAGCGGTCATCCTCGATATTGTACATCGTCCGGTTTTCGGTCCGATCAAACCAGATATTGCCGATCATGCCATGTACAGCTGGATGCGCCCCGGTTGCCAGGGTCACATGGCCTACGATGGTCTCGGTGTTGGCATGGGCGTGGTGCGCATCACGGTAAACAGTCCCCTTTTCCCACAGATAACGGAAACCGTTCTCGCCTAAACGTTCATAATAACGGAACGGCAGATCGCCGCGCAGGGCATCGACCGTGATCTGCAGAACCAGCCTGGGTGTGGAAGGTGGTACCATTTTGTCGTCTGCAAGTGCCCCCCACGGTAGTATTAAGATAACAGCTGCCAATACGATTGGAATTGATAAGATAGCACTATGAATCTGTGAAGAAGATAGGGTTTTCACGAAGAGACACCTCATACTTAATTCCTCCATCTTTTAGTTATTCCATATTTCTCGATCATACATGCACATCCCTTGTTGGGGAGATAGGTGAGATTCCATAGTAAAATCATTGCTCTCCTTTGAACGGGAAAAAAGCGGGCCGCAATCAGAAGTGCGGCCCGCATGGTTTATAGTCAAGAGTGGTGATGCTTTCTGCATCTGGACACTGCCTACTTGCCAGCACCCACTTCCCGTAACTTCTCCTCGATCTTACTGAGATTGAAGGAGCCGGGCGACTGGCTCGGTGGGAATTCTTGCATAGTCATCAGGAATTTTGCGGCCAGACCCTGGATCGGCACGATCACAAATGGACGGTCAAGGAACCAGTCGTTATAAGTGTTCGAGTTATGCTGGGCCTTCTCGAAGGGGTCGCGGCGCAGGTTGAAGAGCAGCGGCACGCGTAGTTCTACGAATGGTTCGCGCCAGACGCCGAAGGCTTGACCACGATTTTCCAGAAATACGACTTTCCAGTCATCATAACGCGCAGCAACGATCTGCCCGTCATCATTGACATACCAGAATTCATGACGCGGGGACTGGTCGGTTTTGCCGCTCAGGTAGTCGAGCAGGTTGTAACCGTCAATGTGGTTGCGGTATTTACGGCCGTTGATCTCGGTACCCTTCAGCAGTTTCTGCTTGATGTCCGGCGCACCGGCTGCGGCGGCAAAGGTTGGCAGCCAATCCTCATGGGCGACTATACCGTTGAGCGTCATACCGGCAGGGAAGTGACCGGGCCAGCGGGCGAACGCGGGAACACGGTAAGCGCCTTCCCAATTCGAATTCTTCTCGTTGCGGAAGGGCGTGGTGCCGGCATCAGGCCAGGTATTGTAATGCGGGCCATTATCCGTTGAGTACATGACGATCGTGTTATCGGCGATGCCGAGATCATCGAGCAGCTTCAGCAGCTCGCCCACGTGCATGTCGTGTTCGATCATCCCGTCTGTGTATTCGTCATGCCCGGCGTGACGACGCTCCTTCTGCACGTGGGTGCGGAAGTGCATGCGTGTTCCATTCCACCAGGTGAAGAAAGGTTTACCCGCATTGACCTGACGCGTAATGAAATCCTTGGCTGCTGCAACGGTTTCATCGTCAATGGTCTCCATGCGTTTCTTGGTGAGAGGGCCGGTGTCTTCACATTTCTGCTTGCCTATTTTCCCGAAGCGCGGATCCTCGGTAGGATCATCTTTATCCGTGGCGTAGCAATGGAGCACACCACGCGGCCCGAATGTTTCCAGGAAAGTCTTGCCGCTGGCCAGCTTCATATCCCGGGGATAATCCTCGTTTTCCGGTTCCTCCTCGGCATTGAGGTGGTAAAGGTTACCGAGGAACTCGTCGAAGCCGTGGATGGTTGGCAGGTGTTCATTACGATCACCTTCATGGTTCTTGCCGAACTGGCCTGTAGCGTAGCCCTGCCCCTTGAGGACTGTGGCCATCGTGACGTCAGTTTTCTGCCAGCCCTGTTCGGCACCTGGCAGGCCAACTTTGGTCATGCCCGAACGAACGGGCACGGAGCCGCTGATGAAAGCCGCCCGACCCGCCGTGCAGCTTTGTTGTGCATAATAATCGGTGAAGGCGACGCCTTCCTTGGCAATACGGTCAATGTTTGGTGTCCTGTAGCCCATCATGCCGCGATTGTTGTGGCTGATGTTCCAGGTACCAATATCATCGCCCCAGATAACCAGGATGTTCGGTTTAGCGGTTTGAGCGAGAGCGGTACCGATTAATATCGGCAATACCGCAACCGTGACGAAAAAAATCCTAACAAAAAAATTAAGCTTTACTTTCATGCGAACCCTCCTTTGTTATTGATGTTTTGTTGCGCTGCACACCAGCTATCGATTTATTACTTATTATTACTGGGAAATATTTCTTTTATCTTCCCTGTTACCTGAATGTTTCTCTTGCATGTGCCTATATCCCCTTTTCCTTTGAATTGTTCAGAAGAATCCATTGATCCCTGAGCATGAAAGCTGAAATGATCCTGGCCGAGCATGAAGCATGTCACCTCTATAGAGTAAACTTGGCCACACGTTTTATTATATGTAAATAAATGCTGGTTGGAATTAGGTAAAAATACTAGCATTTACTTCGAAAAAATTCAGTAATTTTTTAGAAAATGTATCTGAAGCGTTTCAAAAGGGTGAAAAAAGCAACTGACGCCTTGTGGCGCCCAGTCTTGGACGCCAAAGTCGAGGAAGTTGACGACGTGATCAATACTATAGAATGCATCTTCAAAGAGTTGCGAAGAAGCATGGCCGGGGAGATTTTTCTTAACTGTTAATGCCTTATCAACAGCATTGTTAAGTCATTCATTTCAGCAAAATGGACTAACAAAATAAAATGGGCAGGGCCATTGTTGACCCTGCCCGAACAAATAGTAAAGCTCAAATTAGCAGTTAAAAAATCTCTAGCGTACAATTTTTGTGTACTTGGAGCCCGTAAGGGACAGATCGGCCATCAATCCCTTGTTGCCAAAGACAAAACCGACAATCGGGTCCTTGATGTTTGTAGTATCAATCGTCCCTGCTGCGCAAACATTAACCAGGGTCACTGAGCCGTCAACACCTGCTTCCCAGCCTTTGCTATCCCGGAACTTTTTCAGGGCGTCTTCCTGTATGAAGACAATGATAGTCCGCACTGACTGGGCCCCGATCAGGAAGCCGTAGGAGGCCGCTACCGTGTTGTAATAATCAACAGTCTTCCCTCCAATGCGCAGTGCACCCTCACCATATGCACCACCAACAACAAAGCCTGCTTTGATAACTTTGGGGAAAACAAGAACACCCTTGGCGCTTTGCAGAAATTCATCGCCGCCCTTGATGTCTTTTTTAAACTGCTCCAAAGTCGCGTCAACACCGACGTCAATTGCATTTGCAGTCTCAACTGCCTCTTCTGGGATGGTTGCAGCTTCTTCCTCGGCCGGCTCAGCAGCTGGTTCAACCTTTTCTGCTTCTTCTGCCTTCATTTCCGCAGCTTGTTGCTCAACTACCGGGGCTTGTTGCTCCATGGTTTGTTTGGTTTCAGGTGGTGCTTCAGCCTTCTTTTCCTCCGGTTTACTGCAACCAGCCATCAGGATTCCCACGACAAACAAGAGTCCCAAACCGCTAAGTATTCCCTTCTTCATGTCTTCCCTCCTTTGTTGATTATGAGTTTCAAATGAAACCCAAAAGTAAAAAAACATCACTAAAATACAGCTCCACTCATCCCTGCAGGATAAAACAGATGAAAATGACGCTAAGCCCTATGTCCTAAGTTATGTAATCATCATAATACGAGTGTAAAATATTTCCAATCTTTTTGTCAGGAAAATCAATTTTTAGCTTTCTTTAGACTCGCGGGATCATTTTAACTTGGTGACAGATAGCTGAAACTGACTATTCCAATTCAATAATATCATAGCCTTGCTCCTGCAGAAGCGCAGCCGTTACCCCTAATTTTGGCACAAGGCCGCAGGACGGGCTTCTAGCCTTGAGAATCACCTTTGCAATGTCCTGCTCTCTGGCTATTGCCAATACCTGCCTGGCACCCAGGATAAAATTTTCTGTCACGTCCTTGCCGGTCCTGTCAAGCACCCGGGCCCTGCCGGCAAGCACATCATGGCCGTCACCACCAACCAGGTCTGCCGCAGTCCGTGGGGTCGGGAGCCCGCCCAACTGTTCAGGGCAAACCGGGATATAAATGCCTCCGGCAACCGCCTTTCTGCATGCAGCAATGGTTATGATCCTGCCGTCATACCGTGTTTTAAGCCCTGTCAGGCATGCGCTGGCCAGATATATTTTCATTTAATTTCCACTCTGAGTTTGATGTATTGATATGTTAATCTTTCTTCTTAAAAATCGTTCCAATTGCATATGCACCTTTTCTGTGATACTTTTTGCATAATTCAATAAGCGGAACAATACACCACAAATCTAACCTTTTAAAAAAATGAACCTTTTGGAGCAATTCAGTATACGCTCTCATGCTTAATAAATTTTCAAAGCGCGAAAAGAAACAGTTGCCCTATATCGGCATTTTTTTTGTCATACTGCTGATTCTGTGGATTGTTTTTGCTCCAAACAGGGGCATAGTCGCACTCTACAAGTCCCATAAGGAAATTGAAAGACTGCAGGCAGAAAACACTAAGCTGGAGCAGGAGAAAATGGCTTTGCAGGAGGAAATAAACAGGCTGCAGAATGATCCAACATTCCTGGAAGAAAAGGCGAGAAAAGAATATGGCATGCTCAAGGATAACGAGGTTCTCTACATCTTTAAGAAGAAAGAAGAGTGATGCATAGGTGAAAAGTTATAACATACCCAACGAAATACACTCCCCCACACGATTCCAACTCCTTACACGATCATCAAATGCTTAAAATGGTAACAAAAGTTACCAGAACAATCTTCAGGTTTTCCTGTTGTGCGTGGTTGGTTTCAGATTTTATTTGCCAATGCTAAATTCAATGGTATCAACATATGTTCCAGAACTATCATAAATCTGAAACTTATAAGAACCACCTGGCAAATTCTTCCAACACGTAAGAATGTCATTATTACTCAATTTATTAACGCTTCCAGAATCAACACTTTCCAACATGCCTCCTTTATATAATTTGTAAGAAAATGTTGAATTACCATAGCCAGATATTTTTACACATGGTGTTTCGTCCACCCAAAAAAAATCACGGCTTGCGTTCACACCAGAGTATCTGTCTTGTTTTGCGATAGCATATATTGCTTTAGGGGGGGGACTGCTGGTCGCACAACCATTCAGTACAACTAAAACAAACATTAACAGACCCAGTTTTTTCATGGGAGCCTCACTTTTTTTGGATTGGCAATCGCTTCCTATAGCACAAAAACATTCAGGACGGCAAAAACTATCCGCTAACCCTTTCAATAATTCTGAAGGTTTTTTATGCCATTTATTGAGGCAAATCTGTTATAAATCTTAACTCAAATGAAACCTGCCGAGAGGTTACATGAACTCTTGTCCTATGACCCCTAACAAAATGGATTAATCATAAACTTAAGATTGCCAGTGGATATATTGAATTGTTTTGAACTTGCCAAAACTTAAGATGGTGGCAAGCAATCTGCACTTCACTTAAATTCACATTCCTAACACATTGTGGCACTTGATTATATTCCCCGTAACATATATATTAATTACTAAACAGTGCGTTACATATAAACCTCTAATGGGAGGGAACTCCAATGGGAGATATATATCTATTAATGCCATAAAAGGCCTTCATTGAGATTTTAATATCTCTTTGGGGGCGTTTATGTTTTTACTTAAGAAAAAGCCAAACCTGTTGTGAGGCAGGGACGGAAATCCACGGGTTTCATTGAGACAGCCGGGTTGCCTAGTTGGGTAACTCGGTTTTTTTATGGGCAAGGAGGTAACCCCATGACAAATTGCGTTTACAAGGACACCAATGGCTTCTGCGCTCATCCCGGAAACCGAAACTGTTGTGCAGCAGAGGAAACCCATGCATTTTTTCATAAATGCGATAAGAATGAAAAATTGGGAGAGTTTTTTTATGCCACCAAAGAACAAATTCAGGTGCTATTGAGAACATTATCGCAGGATTTGGCTGTACAATAGTTGGTTCTATTATGTTAGCAGGATCTTACCATGTGGAATTTTCCTCGGAGGCTTTTGCGTTTTAAGAGAGCTCTATCTAGTAACTCTATAAATTAAAATTAAGATATTCATTCCACTTGCAAGGCATTAGCAACTTGTGATGGCCGCTATTAATTGTAAGTAGCAACATCCTCCAAGAAAGTTAACATTGCCAGTAAACATCTTTATACTGAATTTCTACTGAAATAGTTTCTATTGTGGCAAGACATCTGCATTTTGATTAAATATAATATTGTTTGATAAAATCCCAACAAATATTCCTCAACAAAACGGCATGAGAAAACCAAAGATAAATCTCCACCAATTCATTTCATAAAAAGAGTCATATGGACCTATCCAAATTTATTTATTATCCAATGTGGGTAAAACTAGTTGCTCTAATTTGGTTAATTTCATCATTTATCCTTGGAGCTGCCTTCGTTTTTATTCATCCTACGAACAGAGAAGAAAACAACTCAAACATAAATGTCATCCAAGATACAAAATTATTGATAGAGTCTCGCCAGCTTGCAAGAGATCTTCTTGAGTTTACTAAAGATTTTAATAAAAATGCCCCACAGGACTCAGAAAAATTGATCCATTATCATATAGAAACTGATTCATTTTTTTCTCATAACTTTAACCCGAGGATTGAATCGATAAAAAGAGAATTTAGGAAGCGCGGTCTAACCCATGAAGACTTAAACAATTTAATTTTTGTGGGCGTTCACACTATTCATATTGAGAAAGCCATAAAAGCAATCAATTCCCTAAGTGATAAATTTGAAGCTCAACAAAAAAAACAGTAATGCTATCAGCGAACAAAGCGCTTAAGAATGACACACTTGAACAGTGCGCGCCTTAGCTCAAACATTAATTTAAATATAACTGCAACAAGTGTTTAAATTCCCAACCCTTTCAAAAACTAAATAATACAAGCTGTATGTTTAAGTGTCTGAGTTGAAATTTCTGCTGATATGTCTGACAGTGTCAAGTAGAAAAAACTATCCCATTGCCCCCTGTTTTATGGGGGTTTTCATTTCATATGCAGGGCATTAGCAGAGGCGGGATCCTGTAACGACGGTT
>PKTW01000070.1 GCA_002868955.1 Desulfobulbaceae bacterium | reverse complement strand
GGCTCCCCAATCAAAAGTATACGAAATTCCTGGAAGGCAATCTGCAAAATCACAGGTTTTTCTGACCTGCATTTTCATGACCTGCGTCATACTTTCTGTTCGAATTTGATCCTTTCGGGTGCTGACTTGAAAGAAGTTAAGGAGATGATCGGCCATTCCGATATCGCCATGACAGACCGTTATTCCCACCTGACGTCGGAGCATAAGCTGCACAGACAAAAAAGGCTGGCTGAGTATTATGCTCAGAATGTTGCGAGTCAAGTGGGGTAGACATAGGGGTCACAGACCCAAAATATGGCCCTGTGAGCACCTTGCTAAAAAAGATAAAAAAGCCGCTTGCATGGATCGCGTAGCAAGCGGCTGTAGGGATTCGTTGGATCGCAACGAACAAAAACTATGTGGTGGAGCTAAGCGGGATCGAACCGCTGACCTCTTGAATGCCATTCAAGCGCTCTCCCAGCTGAGCTATAGCCCCACATTCCCGTTGCCGCAAAAGGCCTGGTTGGAAAGAGGTGTTTGGATACCATGCCAGGGAAGAATGTGTCAAGTTTTTTCTGGTTTGACAAAGGCTCGCACTCCGATATCTCTCTTGCCAAGCGCAAGAGACTTTGTTAGATTACGTCGTTTCTCGTGGACTTATGCTATTCAGCATGCTAGAGCATAGTTCAGGATAGATTTACCCATGCATAACAACTGTCAAACAAAAAAGGACTATTTCAATGTTTTCTCCTTTAAATTCAATACTTGGCTGGTTATCAAACGACCTGGCCATAGATCTCGGTACAGCAAATACCCTTGTTTACATGAAAGGCAAAGGCATAGTGCTGCGTGAGCCCTCTGTTGTGGCGATCCGCAAGGACGCCAGGGCAAACAAGGTCTTGGCCGTGGGCAAAGAGGCCAAGATGATGGTTGGGCGGACGCCGGGCAACATCGTGGCTACCCGCCCCATAAAAGACGGTGTCATTGCTGATTTTGAAGTTACAGAGGCCATGCTGCGCTATTTCATTAAAAAGGTGCACAACCGGCGTACACTGGTGCATCCCAGGATAATCATCAGCGTGCCCTCAGGGATTACCCAGGTTGAGAAGCGTGCTGTCAAGGAATCGGCGGAATCGGCCGGTGCCCGGGAAATATACCTGATAGAAGAACCGATGGCCGCAGCCATAGGCGCCGGGCTGCCGATCACGGAACCAACCGCGAACATGATAGTTGACATCGGCGGCGGCACCACTGAGGTTGCTGTTATTTCGCTTGCCGGCATCGTTTATTCCAAGTCGGTGCGTGTCGCCGGCGACAAGATGGATGATGCTATTCTGCAGTATATCAAGCGCAAGCATAACCTTGCCATTGGTGAGCGCACGGCGGAGCTCATCAAGACCACCATCGGCGATGTCATGCCCGAGGAGCCCTATGAGACCATGGATATAAAGGGCCGTGACCTGGTTTCAGGGGTACCGAAAACCCTGACCGTCAACTCGGCAGAAATCAAGTCCGCCATCTCCGAACAGGTGGATGCCATACTCGATGCGGTAAAAATGGCCCTGGAACTCACCCCGCCGGAACTGTCCGCCGATATTGTTGATTCGGGTATAGTGCTGACCGGCGGCGGAGCACTGCTGCGCAATCTTGATCAGCGCCTTAACAAGGAAACGGGTCTGCCCATAATAATAGCCGAAGATCCACTCTCCTCTGTAGTGCTTGGCTCTGGAGCCGCACTCGACAACATCGATATCCTGAAAGAGGTTAAGATCAACTGGTGACCGGTAGAGCCGATCAGGTAGCATATCCCGCAATAATGGAGTTGTAACAACCATTCGGCAAGAAGAGGTTTTCCGGTTTTGGACAACACGATACGTAAGAGGAGCAAGCGGTCAAGTCATTTGCGGATTTTTCTGCTTTTCGGCTGCCTCTTTACCGCGATTCTCATACTCTTTATTTCCATGGCAGGCCGCAAGGAATTCACGGTCCCCCACAAGTTAGGCCTGGAACTCATCGGTCCCTTCCAAACCGCAATTTCCAAAGTTTCCAACTACGCGGGGAGTGTCTGGGGCAAATACACAGCCCTGTTGAACGTGCGCGAGGAAAATGAGCAGCTCCGGCAGGAATTGCTGCAATATAAAGCTGCCAATATTGAATACAGGGAAGCCGTGGCAACGAATGTACGGCTGCAAAAGCTGCTGGAACTGAAAGAATCCCTTCCGCCACCCACCCTGTCAGCAGAAATTGTCGGCAAGGATCCGTCAATATGGTTCCGCACATTCACCATCAATCGCGGCTCCAGTGATGGCGTCCAGAAAGGCATGCCGGTTGTGACCGTTGAAGGTGTGGTTGGCCAGGTTCTGACCTCTTCGCCCAATTATTCCAAGGTACTCCTGGCTACAGACCCAAACAGCGCCATTGAGGTTATCACCCAGAACACAAGGGTTCAAGGCATTGTCAAGGGCCAGGGACCCGAAGCCTTTGCTTTGCATTACGTTTTAAAAAGCGCTGAGGTTGAAAAGGGAGACTATGTGATGACCTCGGGCCTGGGAGGTGTCTTTCCCAAGGGGCTTATGGTCGGCACCATTTCAGAGATCACGAAAACCAGGCGCGGCATGTTTCAGAATATTGAAATCAAGCCGGCAGTTGATTTTTCTCAATTGGAGTACCTCATAATCATCATGAAAAAATATTCGCTGACAGAGGACTAGAAGCAGTCTGTCATGTTTATCGCAATTTTTCTCATCCTCGGTATCCTTATCCTTGTGCTGCAGACAACCTTTCTGCAGTTGTTGCCTGTGTGGCTGGGAAAACCTGATATCCTCTTTTTACTGATAGTCCACATCTCCTGCCAGTCTGAAATTTTCCGGGGAGCGCTGGTCGTCCTCCTGCTTGGATTGCTCATGGATGTTTTTTCAGGAGTTTTTCTTGGGCTCTATCCGGTTATTTATCTCCTGGTATTTGCTTTTATCAAGGGAATTTCCAGGAGGGTTGCCATAAATGAATTCGCCTACCAGGTCCCTCTGGCGCTAATCAGTTATCTGTTTGTCAGCATCGGCACTTTTCTGTTTTCTTATTCACTGGCACCGGATACGCCGCCCCAATGGTTATGGGGGGCAATAGTCCTGCAATTGCTGATGCTGGCTGTGATAGGAGGCCCGGTTGTTGTACTCTTTGACGCAATCACGAATTTTTACAGAAGAACTTCGGCATCCGGACGCCTGCCCGGAACAAGAAGCGTAAACCGTTTCAAATAATAATTTTCCGATGAATCCCCAGAAACAGGTCTTTACAAAGATAAGAAAAATCGATGCCGATGAGCTGAATCAGCTGAAAAAGCGAACCGATGCAGCCACACTAATCATCATTTTTTTTATCGCGGTGATCATAACCCGGTTGTGGTTTCTGCAGATACACAACGGCTCGAAATACAGCGAGAAGGCGGACAACAACCGGGTCCGCATGCTCGACGTTATTGCACCCCGGGGAAATATCATGGACGCCGAGGGCCGGACCATCATCACCAACCGCCCAAGTTTCAATATAGTCTGGGTGAAAGAGGATTCCCCTGATCCGGATGAAATCATCAAGAAACTTTCCCTGATCCTGGATGAGGACATTGCAGACCTGCTGAAAAAAGTGCGCGAATCAACGGATAATCCCCGGCATATCCCAATTTTGCTGAAAGAGGATATCGACTGGAAAACTTTGGTGTATATTGAAAATAACCACTACGACCTGCCAGGTGTCAGAATCGAAGTCCTGCCAAGGCGTAATTACCTGTTCGAGGATTTTGGCTCACACATGATCGGCTATACCGGCGAGATCAATCAGGAAGAGCTTGATGCGTGGCAAAGGGGGAATTACCAGGGCGGTGACCAGATAGGCAAGAGAGGCTTTGAAAAGCTTTACGAAGATGAGTTGCGGGGCGAGAAAGGAACTATGTACATGGAGGTAGATGCCCATGGGTTTGAGCAGCGGCAGCTGAAGGGTAAAGAACCTCTTCCCGGTAATGATCTGCAGCTCACCATTGACCTGGATTTGCAGCTTGAGGCTGAAAATGCCATGGCCGACAAGGCCGGTGCCGTTATAGCCATGGATGTGAACTCGGGCCGTATCCTTGCCTTTGCCAGTGCGCCTCCTGTGCACCTGGAAGATTTTGTCGGGGGCATTTCGACAAAAAACTGGCAGGCCCTGCTCAATAATATCAAACGGCCCCTGGTGCATAAAACCATACAGGGTCAATATCCTCCCGGTTCTACCTACAAGATTATCACAGCCCTGGTCGGGCTTTCAAAAGGGGTGATAAACGCAAATACGGTTTTTTACTGTTCCGGGTCCATGGTTTTCGGCAACCGCAGATACGGGTGCTGGAAGCAGGGCGGGCACGGCCCTGTAAATTTGCATCGTGCCCTGGCTGAATCGTGTGATGTTTATTTTTATCAGGTAGGTATAAGGGTAGGGGTCGACAGCCTGGCGGAATATGCCAACCGCATGGGGCTGGGGCAGAAAACAGGTATCGAGTTTGAATATGAGAAGTCCGGCCTTATCCCAACCTCCAACTGGAAGAAGCTGGCCAAAGGGGAGCGCTGGCAGGAGGGCGAAACTCTCTCCATTGCCATAGGCCAGGGGTTTAATCTCGTGACACCGTTGCAGGTCTGCCAGATGACAGCCGCCCTTGCCAATGGCGGCATACTCTACAAGCCCTTTCTGGTTGAAAAAATCTTTGACCCCGAAGGTCTGGTTGTAAAGGAGTTTGCACCAACAGTTGAAGTGGAACTCGTAGGCATGGATAAATTCCTGCGGCTGATCAGGGACGGGCTTGTCGGTGCTGTGAATGACAAACACGGCACCGGAGGGGAAGCCCGCCTAAAGGATATCAAAGTGGGGGGCAAGACGGGGACGGCCCAGGTTGTAACAATGGAGAAGTTTAAGGAGGTTGACGAAGAAGATGTGGCGTACAAGCATCGGGATCATGCCTGGTTTACCAGTTTTGCGCCGGCTGAAAATCCTGAGATTGCTGTTACTGTCCTGGTGGAACATGGCGGTCACGGAGGATCTGCAGCAGCTCCGGTGGCAAAGAAAGTTCTGGAAAAGTATTTTGCCAAGAAAAATGAATTGCAGACTGAAGATGTAAAGGCAGGGAAGACAGCAGATTTATGAACAGTAAAATAATTAACAGCTGAACGAGGAAAGAATATGATCGTCGGTCTCTTAAAAAAGTCTAGCCCGGCTTTGATGTCATTTCGAGAAGCGTGCGACGAGAAATCTAAAAAAAGATCTCTCCGGCCTTACGGCCGTTCGAGATGACAAGGAGGAAAGAAAGTATCCCCAAATAATAAGCTGAGGAGTTGAGAAGAGATAAATTGTCAAAGGGGAAAGCCGTTCGAAATTTCATATTGAACCACGCATTTGTCATTTCGACCGAAGGGAGAAATCTTAAATTTATCACATACAGATGACTGATAGAACATATTACGTCTACCTACTTACTAACTGGAATAATAAAGTCATATATGTGGGCATTACTAATGACCTTGAACGTCGGATTTATGAACATAAGGTGAAGTTTGTGAAGGGCTTTACCGAAAAATATAATGTAAACAAGTTAGTCTATTATGAACAAACTCCAGATATAAACGCAGCCCTGAATCGGGAGAAAGAAATTAAGAAATGGCGCAGAGAGAAGAAAAATAGACTGGTGGTAAATACTAATCCACTATGGCGTGATTTAAGCGAAGATTTTTAATAAAATTTTTAGAGCTTCAGAAGATAAGAAGAATTTAAAATTGAGATGAAATATGTTTCGGATTGACAGGCAGCTCATAAAAGATTTTGACTGGATAATGCTTGCTGCCGTGCTGCTCATAGCGGCCATGGGACTGGTGAATCTTTACAGTGCAACATATGCAAGCGGATCAGTCGGCAATCTGATCTTTCTGCGGCAGCTTTTCTTTTTCCTCGCCGGCATCTCATTCATCATTATTATCCACTTATTTGACTACCGGCTGCTGTTGAAATGGAATTATCCACTCTATGCAGTAATTGTCGGCCTGCTCCTTGCCGCCCTGCTCATGGGAGACAGTATTGCCGGCACCCAGCGCTGGATCAACTTCGGGTTTTTCCGGTTGCAGCCATCGGAACCGGCCAAGCTGATGCTGGTCATCTCGCTGGCCAGTTATTATTACCGCAAGGATACCGGGGGCGGTTTTACCTTCAAGGACATGCTTGTTCCCATTGGGTTGACAGGCGTTCTTTTCTTATTGGTTCTCAAGCAGCCGGACCTGGGGACAGCGCTCATGTTTGTAGGCATCTTCGGGTCCATGATCCTGTTCGTGAAACTGAGATGGTCGACCATAGGCATAATTTTTGGGTTGGGCGCTACTATAATCCCGATTGGCTGGATGTTTTTCTTAAAGCCTTACCAGAGGCTGCGCATAGAAACCTTTCTGAACCCGGAGAGCGATCCTACCAACAGCGGCTATCATATCCTGCAGTCGAAAATCGCTGTGGGCAGCGGGCTTAAGTTCGGCAAAGGGTACCTGAAAGGCACCCAGGGGCATCTGCATTTCCTGCCGGAACGCCATACAGATTTTGCCTTTTCCGTCT
This sequence comes from Desulfobulbaceae bacterium, assembly GCA_002868955.1. Taxonomy (GTDB): domain Bacteria; phylum Desulfobacterota; class Desulfobulbia; order Desulfobulbales; family BM004; genus BM004. The sequence continues at coordinate 2,382 of PKTW01000070.1, read as the reverse complement.
GGGCAGAGGAATGGGGTTTTGCCGGCTCTCTTTTCTTTCTTGCCGTTTATTTTTTCATGATTCTCTGGGGGGTGAATGTCTGTATCGCTTCACGGGACAAATTCGGCGTGCTGCTGGCTTTTGGCATTGTTTCCCTCATCTTCTGGCAGGCGATCATCAATCTGCTCATGGTCATGGGATTTCTGCCGGTGGTGGGGATCCCGCTGCCCCTGTTCAGTTACGGCGGTTCATCACTCATGACCACCCTTATCGGCATCGGCCTGCTCATGAATATCCGCATGCGCAAGAACCAGGTCTCGAAGCTCGAGCCAAGAGAGTATATGAGCATTTCTGATATAGTGTAATATCCTTGCTTCAGGAGATCCCTCCTGGCTTACCACGGGAGCTGCGATTGTTATGCTGCTTTTTATGTTTTCACTTCTTCAGGTAGGCGATCAGCAAGGCGGCCCTCTTCAACATCAAGATCATAGTCCATTTCAGGAGCGTCAAGCTTTATGGCGCCTGGTGAAGTGATTTGTTAGCTCCTGGAATTTTCAGATGTGGTTACTGACTTACGCAATACATTAATGCAAAAACTATTGAGACTCTCTCCGGACTGCAAAGCTCTTATCGTTAAAGCTTTATGAAGCTCACTTCCTGTTCGGAGTTGAAACTTACCCGAATATTTCTTGTAGATTGTTGAGGGAGGTAAAGGCTTTCCGTCTTTTTTATATATCGCAATCCAATCATCTACTATCAGGCAAAGTTGATGGTAAACGTTTTCTTCGTTGTCTCCGTGGCAACATGGACCAATCCAGCCTGGTACTGAACCGACATAGCATTTGTCCTCATCTGACCACTCGACAATTTTTAAATAACGGTCTCTATCCTTCATTATTTGACCTCCTCAATCTTCTGACTAATTAATTTCTCTTGATATGGTTTTGCATCATCGCCAAGTTTACCGGATAAAGTTATAGCAACGCCCTTTTCATGTAAGAAGTTGCGATGGCTTCCCTTACCGCCACGGTTTACAAAACCAGCATCTTCAAGCTCTTTAATGAGTTCACGTATTTTTCTCGGCATACTTATATGGTACTACTTTGGTACCAAATAGTCAAATTGTATGTCTTGTGAAAAGAGAGGTCCTAATGTTTGAACTTACCAGGCCAGATTTCATTGCGTCTGGTGGACTGATTTATTATCTTCTTGAATATTGTAACTTTAGGTCTTTTGCTGCAGCTTTAAGTCTATTATCTGCAGTCCAAATGGGTACGTTGGATAGTTGGGTAGATGCTAAAAGGTGAATATCTACGAAGCCGGCACCTCGTCCCATAAACTGTAAATCGGATATTGATAAGAAGAAAATAACGGTTGAACTCTTCAGGCTGGTCCATGGCGTTTGGTGGGGTGATTTGTTCGCTTTCGCAATAAATGCCTTTCCTGTGCTCTACTTTTACTCTGTTTTAAAACCATGATTTTTATCGGTAAATAGACGGGATGTGGTAAGACTGTTTACAACCAACCGGTTTGTTTGGCCTTTTCCAGGATAAGTTCTTGCAGAGCATTTATGAACTCGGGTTCGAGGTTGAGCGAAGGGCTTCTTTCCAGGCGTATACCTAAATCGTGCGCCATGTCACGGTAGAGCATGTCAATTTCGTAGAGAGTTTCCACGTGGTCGGAGACAAAGGAGATCGGCACCATCAGGACATTTTTACACCCTTCTTTCGCAAGTTCCGCAAGGGTTTCAGGCGGGGATGGGGAGAGCCATTCCACCGGGCCGCTGCGGCTCTGGTAGCACAATCTGCCCCCCATGCCTGTGACGGCTTCAACAGCTGCAATGGTCTGTTTCAGTTGCTCCACATAGGGATCACCCTCCCGGATGAATTTCACCGGCAGGGAATGGGCGCTGTAGACCACCTGGGATTTCTCTCCGCCAAACAACTCTGCCCCTTTTTTAATAGTTTTTGCCAGGGCCTTGATGTATTGGGGCTGGACAGGCCAGGACCCGATGGCTTCAATCCTGAAGGCAGGAGCAAACGATTGGCCGGCCGCCATAAGATCAGCCACAGAGGAGCCGGTGGTGGCAATGGAATAGTGCGGGTAAAGGGGCAGTGCAATGATGCGCTGCACGCCTTCATTCTGCAAAGCTCTCAGGGTTTCCCGGGCCCTGGGATGCCAGTAGCGCATGGCCATAGAAACCGTGAAATTGCCGAAAGCGGAAAGCTCTTTTTCAAGGGCCTGCGCCTGATCTGCTGTGATTCTTCCCAGGGGCGAGCCGCCGCCGATCTTGGCATAGGACTTGGCACTCTTGGGAGCACGGCGCCTGGCAATGAACCTGGCAATGGTTTTCTGCATGAAAGCCGGACCAAGGCGGATAATCATCCTGTCCGAGAAGAGGTT
>PKTW01000142.1 GCA_002868955.1 Desulfobulbaceae bacterium | reverse complement strand
GCATGCATTCCCAGAGCCTGGCCCAGGAACCCGCAGGCCAGTATCAAAAATAGGAATTCCTCGCTTCTGCTTCTGCACCGGTCATTGTTGACGGGAAGGAGCTATTCCGGTTGGGAGGCGTCTCGTCCTATCCCGCCAAGGAGCGGGCCCGGATGGTTTCCGGGCGCATAAAAGGAATGGCGGAAGATACGACAGTTGATCCCAAGAACCTGCAGGTTGTCAAGGAAGGGGATCTCACCTATATCAAAGCCGGCAAGCTCACTGCCTTGGGCCTGGCTGCAAGTGATGCAATCAGGGAAGGCATTACCATGGAAGTGCTGACAACCCTGACTCGGGAGAGAATAGCTGGAGCCATTACGAACTACCGCAATGACCGGGCTCCCAGGACTTTACTGATCAACTCTGGATATGCCTTGCTCGTTACGGCACTTACAGCACTCCTGCTCTGGGGCATCCTGCGCCTCTTTTTCTGGCTCAATGTCTTGGCCCAGAAAAGAATAATGGCCCGCGTTGAACGGCTGGAAAGCAAATCCCATTACATCATCGATGCTGAGCAGATTGGTGATATGCTTGGCGGTTTGCTCAAGACGGTAAAAGTGGTGGCCATGCTGTTGGTCATCTACTTCTATCTGAACCTGGTGCTCGGCCTCTATCCCTGGACCCGTCTTTTTGCGCAATACCTTTTTGCACTTACCTTTGACCCGCTGCGCACCATCGGCCTTGGGCTTCTAAAGGCGCTGCCAAATATCTTTTTTCTCGTCATACTCTTTTTCATAATCCGCTATATCCTGAAAATGATCCGCTTATATTTTGTTGGTATCGATCAGGGCAGAATTCAGGTAAAGAACTTTGAACGGGAGTGGGGGTTGCCAACTTACAAGATCGTGCGTCTCCTGATCATATCATTTGCGGTGATTGTGGCATATCCCTATATTCCGGGCTCAAGTTCGGATGCCTTCAAGGGTGTTTCCATCTTTCTCGGGGTTATCTTTTCCCTTGGTTCCTCTTCGGTCCTGTCGAATATCATTGCCGGGTATACCATAACCTATCGGCGTGCCTTCAAGCTCGGCGACCGTATCATGATCAATGATCTAACAGGTGACGTTGTGGATAGAAGTGTGCTCGTTACCCGCCTGCGTTCATTGAAAAATGAAGAGATAGTGATCCCCAATTCCATTGTACTCAACAGTGATATCATCAACTACAGCACCGAGGCGGTCTCAAATGGGCTTATCCTGCACACCACTGTGGGTATCGGTTACGAGGTGCCATGGCGCCAGGTGGAAGCCATACTGCTGCTGGCAGCCGAGCGCACGAAAGGCCTCAGAACCGAGCCTAAGCCTTTCGTTCTGCAGCAGTCCCTGGGTGATTTTGCCGTCAACTACGAGTTGAATGTTTACATCGATGATGTCAAACACATGATACAGCTTTATTCTGCCCTGCACCGGAATGTTCTCGATGTGTTCAACGAGTACAACGTTCAGATCATGACCCCGAATTATGAGCGTGACACTGAACAGCCAAAGGTAGTGCCACCGGATCAGTGGTATACTCCGCCTGCGAAAAAAACACCCGATAAGGCAGGAAAGAGTTGAGACATAGTACTTTTGCGCCATAACAGCAGATTGGGGGCTGTTTGCGCATCTCTGCCTTTTAGTGCTTTTACTATTAACAGAGGTTGGCGAACGTTGAAACCTTGACGCCTCAGGTCCTTGACCCCTTTCTTTAAATCTTCATCATCCTGAGCACCAGAATTCCCATTTCATAAAGCAGGTACAAGGGACCGCCCATGAGCAGCATGTTAACGATATCCGGTGTCGGGGTAAGGAGAGCAGCCATGATGCTGATTATGAGTACTGCGTAGCGACGATGCTTTGCAAAGGTCTGGCGGGAACAGATTCCGACCTTGGCGGCAAATACCATGAATATGGGAAGCTCGAAAATAATGCCGAATGCCAGGATGAAGATGGTGACAAAGTTTACGAAACGGCTGATGGAGATCACCGGTTTGAGCTGGGCGGATTGGAAGCCGAGAAGGAATTTGACCCCGTAGGGCAGGGTGATGAAATAACAGAACCCTGCGCCAAGGTAGAAAAGGACGGTGGTAAAGAAAACAAACCAGGCAAGGGTTGATTCTTCCAGCTTGAAAGGCTTGCCAAGTGCCATCCAAAGGCAGTAAAGGATGCCGGGCATAAGAACAAATAGGGTAACAAAAAAAGACAGCTTGACGTGGGCCAGAAAGGGTTCAGCCACGGTAAAGAAGGCCAGCTGCTGGCTGAGGTGATTCTGCAAACCTGCCAGCACTGTCGAAGAGAGCACATAAAGGAGCGCTGTGCCAATAATGATGGCTGCACCGAGCAATCTGACGGACTTGCGGAGTTCTGAAAGGAATATGATGAGGTTGCTGTTTATTTCCAAGGGTAATGTAATTAGTTCAATAATGAATTACTAAAATATAGTTAACTCTATCCTTATGTAATAAAAAAACCTATTTTATAGTTCTTTTTCTTTGCTTTCCCTAATGAAAAAAATGAAAAACAAAGAGCAGCCGATCACGTGGTCTGCTTTTGGTAGACTGTTCTGTTCTCCTCGGTTGTGTGAAATGACCTTGAATTCAGTTTCGCATTTTATGTAAAAGAAAATATTTCAGAGTGCTTGCCAAATTGGTCGGTAAAAGTAAAAGATAGCAGCGTGGACTCAGGGGGTAAAATTCATTACTCCAATACTCCAACACTCCGGTATTTTGACACTTCATTACTCCAGTTTTCTCGTAAATTACCATTTACAGATTGACAGCAAGAAGCTGTTTCACTAATAGTATTTGCCTGAACAAAGATCAACTTTCACCTAACAAATTGCGGTTTAATAAAAACAAGGGCGGATAATTATGCTTGAGTTGCGTTTCACACGAGAGAACCTGGAACTTGTCAAGGAGAAGACAAAACTGCGCGGCATTGAGGACTCCAGGATTGAAGATTTTGCAGCTGTAGATCTGCAAAGGCGCAAACTGCTTTCTGAACTGGAGAGCCTGCGCAATAAACGCAAGACGGTGTCGAGTGAAATTGCAGAACTCAAAAAGCAGAACAAGGATGCCGAGCCCCTGATCCTTGAAATGCGCGAGGCAGGAGAGCGCATCAAGGACCTGGAAAAGCGTGTTGGCGTCATTGAAGAAAATCTGCAGGATATTGTCATGGGGATTCCCAACCTTTGTGATGATTCGGTACCGGTTGGCAAAGACGACACTGATAATATTGAAGTAAAAAAATGGGGCGGGATCCCGGAATTTGCCTTTGACCCAAAACCACATTGGGAGATCGGCGAGAAGCTCGATATTCTTGATTTTGAGCGGGCTGCAAAACTCTCCGGGGCACGCTTTGCCATCTTGAAAGGACTTGGTTCCAGGCTCGAACGGGCTCTCATAAACTTTATGCTGGACCTTCATACCCAGAAGCATGGTTATGTTGAGGTGCTGCCGCCCTTTTTGGTCAATTCCGCTTCCATGACCGCAACGGGACAGCTGCCGAAATTCGAGGCAGACCTTTTTAAGATCAGCGGCTGGGATTTTTACCTGATCCCTACGGCCGAGGTTCCGGTTACCAATATCCACCGGGATGAGACCCTGGCGGAAAAAGAGCTGCCAATAAAGTATTGTGCCTATACGCCCTGTTTCCGTTCCGAGGCCGGATCATACGGCAAGGATACGAGGGGGCTTATCAGGCAGCACCAGTTTGACAAGGTGGAACTGGTAAAGTTCACCCGGCCTGAAGATTCTTTTGATGAACTCGAATCTTTGCTGGCTGATGCCGAGGAAGTGCTGCAGCTCCTGAAACTGCCATACCGGGTGGTGACACTGTGCAGCGGCGACCTCGGATTCTCGGCTACCAAGACCTATGACATTGAGGTGTGGATGCCGGCCCAGCAAAAGTACCGGGAGATTTCGTCGTGCAGCAACTTTGGGGATTTTCAGGCCAGAAGGGGAGGAGTGCGTTACAGGCCGCGCGACAGCAAGAAAAGTGTTCTGGTGCATACCTTAAACGGCAGCGGCCTTGCTGTCGGCCGGACCCTGGCGGCCATTCTGGAGAATTTTCAGCGTGCTGACGGCTCCATTCTTCTGCCGGACATCCTGGAGCCCTATTTTGAAAAGAGATTTTAACTGATTTCGATCTGGTTGCGGCCTTTTTTCTTGGCCTGGTAAAGAGCGATGTCGGCCCTGCTGATAACTGCAGTGCTGCTGGTATCGTTATCCAGGGCCTGACTGATGCCTATACTTATGGTGAAATGAATGGTTTGTTTTTCATAGGTAACGGACATCTCCTCAATCCTGGCCCTGAAGCGTTCAGCGATTATGGCAGCTCCCAGGCTTGGCGTATTCTGCAGCAGGACAATAAATTCAACACCCCCGTACCTGGCAAACAGGTCAGATTGACGTAGATTATCCTTACAAAATATCACAAACTCTTTGAGGACAGCATCGCCGGCATCGTGACCGTATTTCTCATTGATCTCTTTGAATTTGTCGATGTCAATATGAAGGACAGATAATTTTGTCTTGTACCTTTTGGCAATGGAAAATGCCTGGTCAAATATCTGCATGAAGTGCCTTCTGTTGTAGGCACCTGTTAAGGTATCCATTTCAGAGAGTTCTTGCAGCCGCTCTTCCAGGTTTTTCGTTTCAGTTATATTGAGGGACAGCCAGATGACGGAATGTACTTCATTGGCTCTGTCTTTTATGGGGTAGACCCGTCCTTCAAACCATTGATTCTTTTTTGAACTGTCCGGGGGAGAACCTGTAATACCATCTGGATTAAGCTGGTATTCGATAATTTTCAGAGAGTTGTCTGCTATCGCGGCAGATATTGTCTGCATAAACGTATCAGCAAGGTTTTCGGGCAGAACCTCGTGGAGGTGTTTGCCTTTGAGAAATTTACCGCTGTGATAAAGTGACCGTTCCTGGCCACCTATGACATCCAGGTATTTGCCGAACTCGTCTATGACAAAAATTGGGTCCGGCAAAGCCCTGGCAGTCGATTGGAGTTGTTGCTCGACGGCAAAAAAGTTTTGTTCAACCGCTTGAAGTTTTTCCCAGATATCCATATCGGCAACCTAAATGCAATTTATGACATTGATTTACTATGACAGATTCAATTTTATTTACAACTGCCTTAATTAAAAAACAACTGACAATAAAGAGGCAAACGTTACTCAAGGGCCAGTTGGATTAGTCGGTCAAGAAGCGCCGGAAAATCCAGGCCGGCAGCAGCAGCACCCTGGGGCAGCAAGCTTGTCGGAGTCATACCCGGAATGGTGTTTGTTTCGAGCACGTAAATGTCATCACCGCTGACAATCATATCCGTACGGCTGTACCCCCGAAGCTGCAGAGCATGGTGCGCGGCAAGGGCATAATTCTGGGCCCTGATCGTAATTGCCTCCTCGAGGTCTGCCGGACATATCTCCTGTGAGGCCCCTGGCCGGTACTTGGCTTCGTAATCAAAGAATTCATATGCATCACCTGGGATAATTTCAACCAGAGGCAGGGCGGTCAGCTCATCGTTGCCGATAACACCTCCGGTTATTTCCCGGCCTGCTATAAACTCCTCGACCATAACCTGTCGGTCAATGGCAAAAGCCTTTTTTAAGCCTTCGGCAATATCATCTTCAGAACGGGCAATGGTCATGCCGAGACTTGATCCCTGGCTGGCCGGTTTTATGACCATAGGCAGCCCCAGCTGGCCCAGAATTTTACTCGGGTTGTCAATATCCTCTTTTGAAGCCATATACCATTCAGGAACTTTCAGACTTGCGTTGCGGTAGAGGATCTTGGACAGGTTTTTGTCCATGGCAATGGCGCTGCCCAGCACCCCGGAGCCCTGGTAGGGAATGGCAAGAAGATCAAGAAAGCCCTGTACGGTACCATCTTCACCAAAAGGGCCATGCAGGAGGATAAAGGCGGCATCCAGCCTGTCGGATTCAGTTGCCAGTTTTGCTAGATCTGTTGCCGGGTCGTAGCGTTTTACATCATACTTTTGGGGATCCAGAGCTTTGGCAACTTCTTCCGCTCCTTTTAAAGAGACCTCTCTTTCTCCTGATTTCCCACCGGCAAGCAAGGCAAGTCGTATTTTTTTCATAATAAACACCTTGTGCAATAAATGATTTATTTATGCAGGATACTAGTTTCGAACATACTTTTCAATTGGCAATTGACCGTTGACTTTTGGACCATATTCTTTCATAACAGATACCTGGATCCGTGACGGAAAATTGCTTAAAACTGGTTGAACCCCTTGTCTTCAGCTGATACGGTTAAAAACAGCGTCTGTCCTGCATGGAAAACCATAGGAGAACCGATTCTTTTTTAACCTTCTGATATCTCTGAAGGTTCACTGATTCAGGATACAGTTAGATGAAGAAGAATATTCTGAAAAAAATACGGGCGATCGTGGGTGACGCGCACCTAACGACTGCCCGGGAAGATCTCATGTGCTATTCATATGATAGCACCGGTATGGAATATATGCCCACCGCTGTAGCGTTTCCCGGTTCTGCTGTGGAAATAAGTTCCATTATGGAGCTCGCCAATAAGGAGCTTTTTCCGGTAATTCCCCGCGGTGCCGGTACAGGAATGACTGGAGGATCCCTGCCGATACAGGGTGGTCTGGTACTGGTCATGAGCCGCCTGAACAGAATCCTTGAGGTAGATGTGGAGAACCAGGTGGCAGTTGTTGAACCTGGTGTGATCACGGGGCAATTCCAGGCTGCAGTTAAAAAAGAGGCTCTTTTTTATCCACCTGACCCTGCCAGCCGTGATTTCTGCACCATGGGAGGCAATGTCGCGGAATGTTCCGGCGGGCCCAGCGCCGTCAAATACGGGGTAACCAGGGATTACGTGCTTGGCCTGGAGGTTGTCTTGCCGGACGGCCGCCTCATGCATACCGGGGTCCGCACCGCAAAGGGGGTTGTGGGCTATGATCTTACCCGGCTTTTTATCGGATCCGAGGGTACTCTGGGCATTATCACAAAAATTGTCGTCAGGCTGCTGGCTCTACCAACCCACAAGAAGACATACCTTGTATTGACCGACAGCCTTCGGCAGGCCGCAATGCTTGTGTCAGAGATACTTAAAAGGGGTATTTTGCCCAATACCCTGGAATACATGGACCAGACGGCCCTGCATGTAGTCAGAGAGTACCTTTCCCTTGAACTGCCGCAAAGCACCAGGGCCTTGCTCCTGGTTGAAGTGGACGGCGATGAGAACTCTACCGAGGAACAGGGGAAAAAGTTCCTCGGAATGCTGGCAGACCGGCGGACATACCCGGGTATTCTCGAGGTCAGACAGGCTCATAATGAGAAGGAAGTCGATGATCTTTGGAAGGCCAGGCGCTCCATTTCTCCGGCTACATATAAACTGCGGCCTCACAAGATATCCGAGGATGTGGTGGTGCCGAAAACAAAAATTCCACAGCTCGTTGATTTTACCGAAAAGCTCTCCAGGGAGTTGGGTATTATCATCCTCACATTCGGGCATGCGGGAGACGGTAACATTCATGTCAATATCATGGTGGACAAGGATAACCAGGAAGAATACCAAAAAGGTCAAACAGCAAAAAGATTGTTATTTGAACATGTAATGTCCCTATCCGGCACTTTGTCGGGAGAACATGGCATCGGTATTACCAAGGCACCCTATCTGTCCCTGGAACTTGACGAAACATCCCTGGCGCTTATGCAGAGCATCAAAAGTGTGTTTGACCCCAACAATATTTTGAATCCTGGAAAGATTTTTAGTACAAAAAGCCATTGACAGAAATTGCTTTTGCCTTTAATATCTCCGACTTTCGTCTTGGAAATATATTGTAATTTTAGAATAATTTTGTTATTTTAATAAGTTGCTAACCATTATTAATACCATGTGGAGACAAAATGATAGAAGTTGAAGTAAGAGGTGATATTGAATATGCCATTCGTCAGTTGAAGAAAAAGCTGCAGATGGATGGCATCAAGCGTGAATTGAAGCGCCGTGAGTACTACGAAAAACCGAGTGAGAAAAAGCGCCGGAAGCAGGCTGAAGCCAAGCGGAAAATGCGCAAATTCAGGCATCGTAAGGCGTAGAATATATTCGTCAGAATCATGCCCGCCTCCATTGCATATGAATAAAGCCAATGGCTGACAGGGCGAGAAAAAAATCTGAGAAGCGCTCCCTTGCAAAGGGGGTCGCAAGTAGACCCTCCTCAAAGCAGCATTCGTTATATTCCTACCAGGACCTATTTCTTAAGTATTTATCTGCTGCACGCCGTCTGGCGCCCAACACCTATAACAAGGCCTACCGATACGACCTCAATACGTTTGCAGATTTTCTTCAGAAACAGTCCATTGAAGACCTGCAGCATATAGACAAGTCTACTGTCAGGGATTATGTCTCCTGGTGCAGAAAAAAAAATCTTTCGTCTCGCTCCATTTCCAGGAGGATATCAACCCTGAGGGGATTTTTCAGATTCCTGCTGGCTGAAAACCATATCGACGCCGATCCGACCTACATGAGAGACCATCCCAAGCAGGGGAGGGTTCTGCCGAAAACTCTCACTATCGGGGAAGTTGATGCTCTCCTGACTGTTTCAGAAACACTGGACCGGGGCAATCCCCTTGCTGCCAGAAATCATGTAATGCTTCATCTTCTCTATGCCACAGGACTGCGGGTTTCAGAACTGGTCAAGCTGCCGCTTGTAAGTTTCAACCGCCACAGCGGCAACCTGCGGGTACTTGGCAAAGGGAGCAAGGAAAGGCTTGTGCCCATCGGTGAACAGGCCAGCCAGCTGCTCGAGGAATACCTGGATCATATTCGGCCGTGCCTGCTGCAAGGCAAAACAAGCCCGGCACTTTTCGTTACCATGCGGGGAAAAGCCATGACCAGGACCCGCTACTGGCAGATATTAAAGGATACGGGCCTGCAGGCAGGGATAAAAAAGGAGATAAGTCCCCACGCGCTCAGGCATTCCTTCGCCACCCATCTCCTGGAAAACGGTGCCGACCTGCGTTCGGTGCAACTCATGCTGGGACATTCCGATATATCTACAACCCAGCTTTATACCCATGTTGAGCACAGTCGGCTCAAATCCATTCACAAAAAATTCCATCCGCGGGGCTGATTGTCCAGGGTCTAAAGTTCTCAATTTGGCGGTTGGCAATTGTGCCGCTATTAGATAAGAT
>PKTW01000098.1 GCA_002868955.1 Desulfobulbaceae bacterium | reverse complement strand
TCCGCTTCCATCTCCTCTCCCTCACCGGGAAGTAATGGGAAACGATACCCGGCGCAATACTGGAGCAATGTCTGATACGCCTCGGTGAGATCATACATTGCAATTTCTTCAGTTTCCTGCTTTGCGTTTTTCTGCATATCAGGATGGTGTTTTCTGGACAGGCGCCGGTAAGCCTTCTTGATCTCTGCAAGGCTTGCCCTTTCGCCCAGGCCAAGCAGGTCTGCTGCTTCCTTTATGTTTTCCCATTCATTTTTTGTCATTTTGCCTGGTATTTTTCTTTTTTCATTGCTCTCCAGTTCGCCTCGGTCCCGGCAAACAAGCGCTTGATATTGTCAGCATGCTTGAGCCAGATCAGCACCCCGATAAAAAAAGCCAGAAATACATGGTTGGGTGAACCATCAAGCAGCCAGATCCACAGGGTCATCAGCGCGGCAACCAGGAGGGAGCCGACAGCGACATAACCGGAAAAATATACAACAGCGATAAAAAGCAGGAGGCTGATCAGGGCGGCCAAAGGTTCAATGACGACAAAAACACCCAGGGCTGTTGCCACACCCTTGCCGCCCCTGAATTTCAAGTAGAGTGAATACATATGCCCAAGAAAAGCAGCACCGCCACATAATGTAACGGCAAGGTCCACCTCATGGGATTTTACCTCCATTCCTGCATGCACTAAATACCAGTGGACTGCAAGCATCGGGATCACTGCTTTGAGGGCATCACCAACGAGGGTCAGGACTCCCAGCTTTTTACCCAGCAGGCGCGTAACATTGGTGGCTCCGATATTGCCGCTGCCTGACTTGCGGATATCCACTCCGGTTGCCTTTGACAGGATGAGCCCTGTTGGAATTGAGCCGACCAGGTAGGAAATTATGACAAACAAGTAAACTATTGGCTCAAGTTGCACTTTTTTTCATATCCTGTAATTCAAATGCTTGTCTGTCTGTCAATCATCGGGCTGTCTCGTTACCCGATAATCATCAGCAGTCCCGTATGCTGATAATCACCTTCTGACCTGCATAGGATTAAATATTGACCTAAAAGTAAAAATTATCACATAAAATTATAATGGATGGCAAAGAAAAAAGCTCAAGATACAAGCTGCCAAAGAGGTCATAGAGCTGTCACGGACGGACTTTTTCCAAGCCTCATGTTTTACTCTTCCTGAATATAGGCTCCAGGCCGCCCATCTCGGCATAGGCGCCAATCTCATGCTGAAACTTACGCACATACGGGCAATCCCACACCGCCAGGACCTTGTTGCGTGCCATGTAAACCGGGATTAATACACCGTCGCTGCGCTTGGCCAAATCAGGAGTTTTCTCAATAATATAGGCAAAAATCTGCGGTTTCCTGCACACTTCAGGGCGTTTATCATAGACCTTACATCTTTTTGTGTCTGCTGCCAGCTGGGAACAGACTGAACCTTCGGGCAGGATGAGGCTCCAACCGTTTTTCCAGTGATACAATGCAATTTCATGTTTATAAAAGGGGGCGCGCTCCATCTGTAGAGGTGGATCGCAGTGGGCGGTCATTGTACGACTGTCTTCGGTGTCAACCCTGTTGAGTGCAAAGAGGTCAAGCTCGTTATCCGCAAGCGGTATCTCAAAAAACTCCTGCTTCATCCTGCCTTTGAAGCCCGAGGCTTCATCAAAACCGCTGTTTGGCCCGGTACAACAGAGTACACAGCCGCATGGTCCGCACAGCAGGCTGTTTATTGTTTCCAGCTCCTGGCTGAGAATCTGTTGTTTGATCCAGAGTTCAAGGGCCTGACGCTTGGCAACGGGTTCGTCCTTTTCATTTATTATAAATGGAAGCGCAGCAGCCAGTTTTTTCTTTCCCTTTATTACTTCAAATTCACGGAGAAAGGCGGCATACGGCTTTAACAGCTGCTGTGGATTTTCATAAAGAACACCCTCAAGTTCAACTGCTTTCGTTAAGCGACGCAGCACCTCATCTATGGTTTCAATAGGACCGGTCAGATACAAAAACTGCACCATATTGACCAGGGGCAGCACCGGTTTTTTCAGGCGTGATAGGCCCGGCGCAAATATTTTCTCATCCTCTGTCAGCATTTTTCACTTTTCCCTTCAACAGGCTTAATTTTCGCGAAGCTGCAACCATACTCCATCAGGACCATGAACACAATAATTGTACTCCAGCCCGGCAATTTCAGGATATCTTCTTTTTATTTCTGTTTTTTATTGGAATCTGCGCTTATTAATTATTATTGTTTAATAACTATACTTAAAAAATCACTCAATAAATTACACAATGGCTATTAAGAAAATTCTCACGTTTCCCAATCCTGTTTTACGACAGAAGGTTGAAACCGTTACCAGCTTTGACGAATCCTTAAAGGAGCTGGCCACCGATCTTGCCGAAACAATGTATGATGCCCCGGGTGCAGGGTTGGCCGCCAACCAGATTGGCGTCTGCCTGCGCGTTGTTGTTGTTGATGTTTCGGAAAACAAGGAAGAAAAAAAACACCTGGTGCTGGTCAACCCGGAGATTATTGATAAAGAAGGCTGCCAGATTGATGAGGAAGGCTGCCTCAGTGTTATAGATCTGACAGCAAAAGTAGAGCGCTACAGAAAACTCCTGGTACGGGCCCAGGATCTGGATGGTAAATCCTGGGAATTTCCTGCTGAGGATTTTTTTGCCAGGGTTATTCAGCATGAACTTGACCACATAAACGGCATTCTCTTTATTGACCACCTGAGTTCCCTGAAACGCACGTTATACAAGAAACGCCTCAAAAAAATACTGCGCGAACAGGAAGAAGGGTCATTCTGATATGGTTGCAATAAACCGTATTGTTTTTATGGGCACCCCCGAATTTGCAGTGCCTTCCCTCAGGGTTCTTCTCGATAAAGGTGAAAACGTTGTCTGTGTTGTTACCCAGCCTGACCGGCCCAAAGGCAGAGGCAGAAAAGTATTGCCCCCACCGGTTAAGGAGTTTGCCCTCAAGGCAGCCATACCTGTCCTGCAGCCTGAATACATCAGGGGTGATGATTTCCATGCCGAGTTGCGTAAATTTGCGCCTGATATTATCGCATTGACTGCTTACGGCAACATCCTGCCGGGGAATATCATCAATCTTCCCCCATTGGGAACCATAAATGTGCATGGTTCGCTGCTTCCCAAGTACCGCGGCGCAGCACCTGTCCAATGGGCTTTGATCAACGGTGAAACGGAAACCGGCATTACTATCATGCAGATGGATGAGGGCATTGATACCGGCGATATCCTGCTGCAGGACAGGATAGCTGTTGCACCGACTGACACCGCTGGAACTCTCTCTGTCAAGTTGGCGGCACTCGGCGGCACAGCACTTGGAAAAACTCTTGATCTTCTGCGCCGGGACAAGCTGAAACCGGTAAAACAGGATGAAAAACAGGCAAGTTTTGCCCCGCTGCTCAAAAAAGAAGACGGATTGGTGGACTGGTCACAATCTGCAATGAAGATAAGTTGCCTTATGCGGGGACTGGATCCCTGGCCTGCAACCTACACGACCCTATCCGGCCGGCGGCTACGCCTGTTCTCACCGGAGGTCGTTGATAAACACTCCTGTCAAAAGAACTTTTCTGAGCCGGGAATTGTTTGCCGGGCGGATCGGCATGGGCTCCTTGTAACTACAGGGCATGATGGCTGCCTGCTTATAAAAGAAGTCCAGCCCGAAGGCTCCAGGCGCATGGATGTTCATGCCTATATCAGCGGCAGGCCCATACAGCCTGGCACTATATTGGGGCCATGAAAAAACAGAAGGCTAGAATTCTTTTCTGGTGTTCATTCCTGCTGCTGGTCGCCTCAGGCCTCCTCCTCCATATTTTCTGGGGCGAAAGTCTGCTGACGAGGACCCTCTTTCGGATTGAAGAAGTCATGGCAAATGGCAACAGGGCCAGGGAGACCATCCTATCCTTTGGTTTCCTGGCACCGCTCATGTTCATGGTCCTGCAGGTACTCCAGGTGCTGTTCGCCCCTGTTCCCGGCGAGGCGACAGGAATCCTCGGCGGGTACCTTTTCGGGGTTTGGCCCAGTTTTATATATTCCAGTATTGCCCTGGCAATCGGTTCAGCTCTCTCCTTTGCCATCGGGCATCTCTTTGCCGATGCCTTTCGGGCCCGTTTCTCAAAGACAAAAGTATACCGCACGTTCAACCATCTGGTATTCAAGGGAGAGTTTGTGATCCCCTTTGTTCTTTTCCTCTTTCCCGGTTTTCCAAAGGATTCTCTTTCCTATCTGCTTGGACTCAGCACCATGCCATTCAAGGTCTTCATTTTTATTGCTACAATTGCGCGCATGCCCGGAACACTGGTACTTTGTTTTGAAGGCGCACAGGTGTATGAAAGAAATTATTTCGAGCTCTTGCTTCTCCTGCTCTTCTCTGCCATAGTAGCATTACCGTGTTTTCTCTACCGCAGGCAGATCCTGGAAAAATTGACACATTACAGCAGCGCCAAAAAACTTGAGCAGGAGTCACTATCGGACGAATGAGCGCTACTGGACAACCTCTCATAGCCTATGCAGACTGCTTTTCCGGGGTAAGCGGCGACATGTTCCTCGGCGCCCTGATAGATGCAGGTTTGGGGCTTGAAGAGCTGCAGGCAGAACTTGGAAAACTGCGCCTGGAAAAATTCACGCTGCAAAGTTTCAAACAGCAGGACCATGCCATAAGCGCGACCCGGCTGGAGATACAAACTGACAAATCTGATGGAGCCAGGACCTGGAAGGATATCAGGGCATTGATTGAGCACAGCGAGCTGCATGGGGCTATAAAGGAAAAATCCCTGCGGGTATTTACCTGTCTTGCGGAGGCAGAGGCCAAAATTCATGGCTGCCCTGCAGATGCGGTTCACTTCCATGAAATTGGCGGGCTTGATTCCATTATCGATATCTTAGGATCGGTTATTGGTCTTCATACGCTTGGCATTGAACAGCTTATCACCTCTCCTCTGCCCATGCCCAGGGGTTGGATACGCTGCGCCCACGGCCTGCTGCCCCTGCCGGCGCCGGCTGTTTGTGAAATTCTAAAGGACGTGCCGGTATACGGGGTTACCATTGACCAGGAGTTAGTCACTCCGACCGGAGCAGCTCTGGTTAAATCCTTAAGCAGAGATTTTGGCGATTTCCCTGCCATGAAGATCCTGCAGACAGGATATGGCGCCGGCAGCCGCAAACTGGATGGAGACAGACCCAACCTGTTCAGGCTTATCATTGGCCATGCGCGGCAGGTACCGGAAAGGCAGGAGGTGGAAATTATTGAAACCAACCTTGACGACTGGTCGCCTGAGTGCTATCCCCACCTGTGCCAACAACTTTTTTCCCTTGGCGCTCTGGATGTCAGCCTGACTCCTATCCACATGAAGAAAGGGCGCCCGGGCTTCATGCTGCAGGTGATCACCGACCCCGGCAGATCTTTGAAAATCAAGCACACAATATTAAGCGAAACCACGGCCATCGGCCTCAGGTTCCGACAAGAAAAAAGGATGACCTTGCCCAGGAAAACAGGCAGCGTGAAAACACCCTGGGGTCCTGTTCAAGCCAAACGGGTGGAAACTCCCGCAGGCTCTGTCCTGTATCCGGAATACGAAGACTGCCGCCGGTTGGCGTTGGAAAACCAAATACCCTTGAAGGATGTTTATGCCGCAGTGAATCGCTGCTCCCCGGAAGAGTTTATAGAGAGTGAGGAGTAAGCAGTTGGCAGTTGGCAGAACAAAAAGGTTTCAAGAAAAAATTGTAACCCGGAATCTAGAAGCAAGTTTTTAAAACA
The DNA here is from genome assembly GCA_002868955.1 of Desulfobulbaceae bacterium. Classification (GTDB taxonomy): domain Bacteria; phylum Desulfobacterota; class Desulfobulbia; order Desulfobulbales; family BM004; genus BM004. The sequence goes on along the minus strand of PKTW01000098.1, from coordinate 3,456 downwards.
AAAAAGAATAAAATTACGGCATGAAAAGGATCAAGTTCGCTGGAGATGCACGAAGGAAAACGTTTCTTTATAGTTCTCTATACGAAACGCTTGACGACACAACAGGTCCGGTGAAATTGATTCTTGCTTAGATTCTAATGCATACATTGATAATGCTGATAGCAACCGGCTTCTATTCCGGTTATCTGCCCAAGGCCCCGGGCACATGGGGTTCCCTTGTCGGGGTCTTGCTTGTCTTCCTGCTCCATGCCCTCAGCCTGCAGATCTATCTTTCCGTTGTTGCAGGGTTATTTATTGTGGGTTCTTTTGTTGCCGGTGAAGCTGAAAAAATTCTGGATAACCGGGATCCCGGAGTCGTGGTTATTGATGAAATAGTGGGCATGCTGATCACCATGATCGCTGTTCCAGTAACGCCTTTGACCATGGCTCTTGGCTTTATTCTCTTCCGGGTCTTCGATATTGCAAAGCCGTTTCCGGTCAACTTTTTTGATCAGCACTTCCACGGGGGACTCGGTATCATGCTCGATGATGTGGTGGCGGGAATATACAGCCTTATTATTATGCAGCTCATATTCCTCCTGGCATTTTGATCTTCTTTTTTATTGTCAGTGCTCCTGCAACATGGTAGTAACCCTTTGACATGAATACCAGAATACAGCAAAAAACCGCTAGAGCACAATGAAAGATATCCCGGTTAACGAACGGATAATCCTGGCCCTGGATGTTGATAGCCCGGAACAGGCCAAAGAGCTGGTCAAAAAAACCGAGTCCCATCTCAATTTCTATAAGGTCGGCCTGCAGCTCTTCATGGCCAGCTGGTTCGAGATCGTGGACTGGCTTTCTGCCCGGGGCCACAAAGTCATGGTCGATCTCAAGTTTTTCGATATTCCCGAAACCGTCAGGCTGGCCGTGGCTCAACTCAACAACCGGGGAGTTACCTTTGCAACGATCCATGGCAATGACCCTATTATAAGGGCCGCAGTTGAGGCCAAGGGTGATCTTGCCCTGCTGGCAGTTACTGTGCTGACCAGTTTCGACCAGGAAGATATGCAGGCCATGGGCATGACGCAATCCATTGAGGATCTTGTCTATTTCCGGGCCCGAAGAGCCCTGGAGCTTGGCTGCGACGGCGTGGTCTCATCTGGTCTCGAGGCAAAGAGACTGCGTGACAGACTTGGCGTCAAACTGCTCATTGTCACCCCCGGCATCAGGCCCGGTGCCAACATCTATGACCAGCAGGATGATCAGCAAAGAATCGTCACTGCCAGGCAGGCGATTGCTGACGGGGCTGACTACCTGGTGGTAGGTCGCCCTATAACTAAAGCTGCTGAACCGATTGAGGTTATCAACATGCTGCAGGATGAGATCAGGCAGGGCTTGGAAGCCTGATGGGCATGCGACAAGGAGATAATCCATGCAGGGGATCATAGATTTTCATGCCCATGCCTTCCCGGACCAGGTTGCTGCCAGTGCAATCCCCTACCTGGAAGAGGAAGGTGCTGTCAAGGCCCTGCATGACGGCCGGATTGCATCGTTGCTGGAGCTCATGAATAGGGACGGCGTGGATAAAAGCGTCATCTGCTCCATTGCCACCAGCCCCTCCCAGTTTGAAGCAATAATGAGCTGGTCCATGCAGATCCGCTCTGACCGGGTCATTCCTTTTCCGTCCTTTCATCCAAGTGATCCGGAGATGCTGGAGCACATCGGCATGATCAGAGCCGAAGGCTTCAAGGGCATTAAGATGCACCCTTATTACCAGCAGTTCTTCCTCGATGATGAAACCCTTTTCCCGGCCTATGAAAAAATCTGCGCCCTGGGGCTTATCCTTGTAATGCACACTGGGTTTGATATTGCTTTCCCCAGGATCAGACGATGCGACCCCCGGCAGATTCTTAATGTTTTGACACGGTTTCCTGAACTGAAAATGGTGACTACCCATCTTGGTGCCTGGCAGCAATGGGGTGAAGTTGAGGAGCTCTTGGCAGGCAGAAATATATACATGGATATTTCCTACACCCTGGATCAGATTGATCCACAGACTGCACGCAGGATAATCCTCAAGCACCCCCGGGAATATATCCTGTTCGGTACTGACTCTCCCTGGTCCGGACCGCAAGAGACTTATAAAAATCTGCAGGCGCTGGAACTTGGGGCTGCAAGAGAAGAGCTTATTCTCAGAAAAAACGGCCTGGCGCTTTTGGATTCTGTTTAGCAATTTTTCTGTTGTTCATCAGAAAACACCAGCCAACTTCTATTTGTATCAATTCTCCTCTTCGGTTTCGATGTCCTGTGGGTATATTAACTGAGTTCAAAATTGGCAAAAGGCAACATTGTGGCAAGAAATATTGACTTTTTTTACTGGTTAAAAGTTTTATATTCCGCTTCTGTTCGCGGTTGCTAACAATATAAAAACATTGAATAAATGAAAGATATAAAAGGAATAAAATGCTATTCGCCAATAGAAGAGAAAATAAACATCTATTCTCATGCTATCGGGTTTATTTTAAGCCTCGTTGCTTTAGTTCTTTTAATGACACATGCGAGTCTGTATGGAAACATTTGGCATATTATAAGTTTTAGCATTTTCGGAGCAAGTTTAGTTCTTTTATATGTTGCTTCAACTTGTTACCACCACGCCCAAAAGCCAGAGTTTAGAAGCAGATTGAGAATCATTGACCACGCATCTATTTATATTCTCATTGCGGGAACATACACTCCTTTTACCCTCGTTACATTGAAGGGCCTAATAGGTTGGGTTATTTTCGGTATCACATGGGGGCTGGCTTTAACAGGAATAATTTTGAAACTATTTTTTACAGGAAGATATAAATTAATTTCGACACTAGTGTATGTATTTATGGGGTGGGTCATAATTTTTGCCATAAAACCACTCATTCATAATTTGCCTCGAGAAGGTTTGCTTTGGCTTGTAGCAGGAGGAATGGCTTATACAATTGGTGCAATTTTATACATGATAACGAAGGTAAAATTCAATCACGCTATTTTCCATCTGTTTGTTTTTATTGGTAGTGCTAGCCATTTTGTGGCGGTATATTTTTATGTTTTACCTAGTGAATAATCAGCTTGACCAACTGAACAATATGTACAGTATTGTTCAGTAGCCGACTTTCGATTTCTGCTATATAAAATAGTTTTTATATATTTAGAAAGATTAATAATTATCCACATACACATCTTGTTCCAGTGTCCTGGATGCCGTGAGGCCCCTGGAGCCCCGAGAAGTTCCCGCGGTTTAGGTGCACTGGAGCCCAATCCCTTATTAATCGGAAAATGTAGTGATGTGTCAGCTACCCCTTCAGTTAATTCTGCGGTTTTTGGGTCCTTTTTGTTGGAAACTGGATTTTGATTTCGGCTATCAATTCAAACTCGTCTATGATTCTTAAAAAGTAAAGATATCAAGGGATATGTTGGATCTGATGGAAAGATTTCTGTTGT
>PKTW01000007.1 GCA_002868955.1 Desulfobulbaceae bacterium | reverse complement strand
GAAAAAATTTCGGCAAGAAAGGGGGAAAATAAATTCTTCCCCGGGAAAGAATTTTGTAAATTCAGTCAATCTAAAAAAGGAAACAATGTTTTCATAATAGAGAGAGGCATCCGTTTAATTGAATAAATGAAAATACCACCCTTTAAAATTTGTTTGAAAAATGTTGTCTTGCCGTGGGGGGCAATACTGATTATGTGTAGGGCAATATTCGCCATAGTGTAAGATTGCCGGGACGATTGAAGTGGTTGCATAGAAGAAAAGCCTTGTGTATCATGCACATGCTTTATTCTCAGGAAGTGCAATTTTATATCCATTTTTCAGGCAATTAGCATGTCCTGTTTCGTCATGAGACATGCTGCCCATTTTCAATTAATCCCTGTATTTTATGCAAACGGGCATACAAGAGTAAGCCGCCTTGCACAAACAGACGATTGATATATGCAGAGGAGCAATAAACCCTGGCGGCGTAAGGCTGGCAGTAGGTATTGCCTGGTAAGAATTTCTGGAGAGTTGCTATGCAGATAACAGACCGTATCCACGCCCTGAAGATTCCCTTCCAGATTCCTGTGGCTCCGGGAAAAACCCTTGAGCGCTTTGTCTATGTTTATCTTATCGTGGGCGGAGAAATCTGCATTATTGACAGCGGCGTGCAAAACACATCTGCAGTAATATTTGATTACCTCAAAAAACTGGGCAGAAAACCGCAGGATATTTCGCTGCTCGTCCTGACCCATGCCCACCCGGACCACATAGGCTCAGCCCGGGCAATTCATGCTGCAACTAAATGCAAGGTTGCCGCACACCCGGATGCCAAGGCCTGGATAGAAGATGTGGAGATCCAATTCAACGAGCGGCCTGTTCCAGGATTTCATGCCCTTGTTGGCGGAAGCACACCCGTTGATCGGCTCCTGCATGATGGGGATGTCATCGACCTGGAAACGGTCGCCCTGGAGGTTATTCTTACCCCGGGACATGCCAGGGGCTCCATATCGCTTTACTGCAAAGAGGAGGGTGTTTTGTTTGCAGGCGATGCTATTCCACAGGCAAATGACCTGCCGATCTATGACGATGCAGCCACAGCAGTTGCATCGATAAAAAGGCTTAAAGGTCTGTCGGGCATAGAATACCTGCTTGCCTCCTGGATGGACCCCCTTGCGGGCGCGGCTGTCTATAAAATGATGGATGCGGGCCTGGAATATATGCAGCGGATCCATGGAGCCATTGGGGAAATTGCAGCAAAAGGCAAAGTGGACGACCCCATGGAACTTTGCGCCCGGATGGTGCAAATCCTGGGTTTGCCGGAGATTGCTGTAAATCCATTAATAGCAAAGTCTTTTGTTTCGCATCTGCACAGTGATGGATCCGTAAAAAATCTCACGTTTATCAACGGGGCCGGATAACATCAATAGAATATGGGCGCAATATCGCTTCGCATAGTGATTTTGTACGATGCCGACAAAATCATCGACCGGAAGAATCTGCGGTAAAGCAGGAAAGAAAAGACATAATGGCAAAGGTTTCAAAGCAGAATATACCCACTTACAGCGAATTGGAATATCGCCGTAAGTGGCTGTACCAGCTGCAGTCCGAGTTTAAGCAGATTTGCAGCTGGTACAGGATTGCACTTGCCGTCCCGTCCTTCAGGATCAGTGAAAGCCCGGCAACGCTTGGTTCATGGCATCCTGAATCGCGCACGATAAGTATCTCTTCCGCCCTGATAAATGAATATTCATGGGACGCGGTCATCAATGTCCTTAAACATGAAATGGCGCACCAGTATGTGCATGAATACATGGGCAGAGGAATGGAGTTGCCCCATGGGCAAGCATTTGCAGATGCCTGTAATAAGCTTGGTGTGTTATCCCCTTTTAATGCAGCAACCGGGGACACCCCGAAAGTTTTTATTGCGACCAGGCAGCAGGGCTGTGACTCAGAATATGACAGGAAGGTGAACAAGGTACGGAAAATGTTTTCCCTGGCCGGGAGTGGCAACAAGCATGAGGCTATGGCAGCAATGAGCAAGGCCAACAGCTTTATCCGTAAATACAACCTTGAAAGGCTCGATAGTCTTGAGCCATCGCAATACAGCTATGAAATTATCAACACCAGGAAGAAGAGACTGCATATCATTGTGCGCAGGATAGGGAGCCTGCTCACGGACTATTTTTATGTTGATATCGTTTATTCCGAACTTTTCGACCCGGCAAGCATCGAGACTTTCAAGACAATCGAGCTGCTGGGTACTCAGGAAAATGTAACCTTTGCCAGGCATGTCTTTGATTTTTTAAGCCGCAGGGTTGAATTTCTCTGGCAAAACCATAGAAAAACAGCCAAGGCACCAGGTAAGCTTAGAAAAACTTATATTCTAGGGATTCTGCAGGGGTTTCGGGAAAAGCTGGAAAAAGAAGAGAAAAAGCAGGCAGTACCAGCCGGGTTCTCTGCAGGAAGGGGCCGGCACAAAACCATAAGTGCGCTGGTTGTTGCAAAAGATCCGGGTTTATCGGAATTTACAACACGCCGTTTTCCAAGGCTGCGGAAGGTTCAATACCGCTCAGCGGGTATCTATTGTAAGGATACATATACTGCGGGAAAGACAGAGGGGAAGAAAATTACAATCCACAAAACAGTCAAGCATGAGGACGGAAACCGGGGGAGACTGCTGGGCAGTTAATACAAGAAATGAGCAAGCGATAAAGTTTTTTTCAAGATGGTTTTCCATGATTTATTTGCTTGATTTGTTTAAAATCTGTTGTTATTATTACGTTATTAGTTGTGCAGTGCCTGTTATTTTCAGGATCCGATTAAATGAACCGCACAATCAAGACCTATAGATTGTGCGGTTTTTGTTATTGAGGGTCAGAAAAACAGCCTGCCAGCCCGCTTGAAGCAATCGGGTTTTTCTTATTAAGTGGCTCTGCATGGGCCTAATGAAAAGGAGTTAAGAGGTGAAAGAAGGAACAGTAAAGTGGTTTAATGCGTCCAAGGGTTTCGGGTTTATCGAGCAGGATAATGGTGGTGATGTTTTCGTACATTATTCAGCAATAAAAACAGATGGTTTTAAAACTCTTGATGAGGGTGCCAGGGTTCAGTTCGAAGTTGTTGACGGCCCCAAAGGCCCAGCTGCTGACAATGTTGTCCAGCTATAAGACCAAATAAAAGCCAACAATAAAAAAAGCCCCGCACTATGCGGGGCTTTTTTTATTGTTGGATGTGTAAAAAAACTAACCGCAGTTGCAACCTGTTCCACAGGCAGCTGTACTATCTGCACTATCTGTTTTATCCGGACCGCAGCCGCAGCCGCAGCCGGCACTCAAACTGGCAGCTGCCTGGGCCAGTTCATCAGCTGTAGGTTCGCGCACATCAATCACATTGACATCAAAATGAAGCTGTTTGCCGGCCATGGGGTGGTTGAGATCAACCGTAACAGTATCATTGTCATTTACCTGCGCCACAGTAATCATGAATGGCCCACGGGGACCCTGGGCCTCAAAGGCCATGCCGGGCTTGACTTCAACATCATTTGGAAACTGGCTTTTGGGAATATCCTGGAACAGGTCATCTTTAACCGGGCCATAGGCGTCTTCCGGCGCAATAATCAGCTTGGCGTTATCGCCGGTTGCCCTGCCCATGAGTGCCTTTTCCAGGCCCGGAATTATCTGGCCGGTCCCGGTAATAAAGCCTAAGGGCTGATCGGCGGGGGACTTGTCTATTTCCTGCCCGGACTCCAGGGTAAGCGTGTATTCAATAGCCACGTACATTTTATCTGCAATATTCATTAGTATCCTCCTGTAAAATAAAAAATATCCCGATGAAACCGTAAGGGTTGGTTTCATCGGGCTCCATTGCTGCTTATTAATTTAAGGCATATGCCGCCAATGTCAACCACCTCGAGTAATTTTTGCTATGCAGCGAAAGAATAGAAGCTGATGGTATAGCAAGAGCCGGGTATTTTATCTGTAAGAATTATATGGTATGTTGGGATAAGCATATGATATAAGGTGCATTCAACCTGGTGCAACCTGTCCATGGAAGTGGAACATCTGGGCCATTAAATCAGTGAATTTCTGACTTATATAAAGGAGTGGAAATGGCGGAGAAAGTACTAAGTGTTGACCAGTTGGCCTGGGCCATGGTAGCTGAGAAAGAGCCGGCCATTATCTGTAAACAGGCAGATGTTACGTATGACTTCCAAGCACAAAAGTTCTTAATGCAGTGTTTTGGGCAGGGAATTTTTGTTAATCCTTCAAGTTATACAATTGCAAGCGAGTCCCTATTGGGAGAAAAACTTTTACATGGGCTGGGTTATTTTTTTGACCTTGCTGCTCTCTGGTATTTAGGCACTGCAAAAAATGTTCCCACTTCAGGCCGCATGATCAGTCCGGCCAGCCTCAACGGTGGTGAAATTTTTCAAAGGGGGACCCATGTGCTACCCTTGCACCAGATAGCTGCAAAGTATGGCAGCGACTTTGAAGGTTTTTATAAAAGAGGCGAGGAGCTTGGCGGGCAACAAATGGGGTATGGGGATGCTTCTTTGCGACTGTACCCATTTCCCAGGGTGCCGGTGACCATGATCCTGTGGAGGGGAGACGAGGAATTTCCGGCCCGGGCCGACATGTTTTTTGACACAACCTGCGAAAAGCATCTGCCTACGGATGTCATATGGTCAACAGCAATGACCTCGGCTCTGATAATCTTATAACTGGTCATCATCTACTTTAGTTTCCGTAGGTTAAGCAAAAAAAGAAAGAATATATGAGGAGGCCCGTCATGGAGTTTAAAGATCGAGTTCCAGATTATGGAGTGGAATATCTTGGTCTCCACAGCTTAAATGAAGTGCACTGGAACCTGTCCACGCCGGCTCTTTATGAATTTGCCATACGCAGGTATGAGGGCCAACTTGCCCATCATGGGCCGCTGGTGGTGTCCATGGGGCAGCATACCGGGCGTGCGGCCAAGGATAAATACATTGTTGACGAACCAGAAACCCGCGATGATATCTGGTGGAGTAAGGTCAATGTCAGCTACCCGGAAGATCGATTTGATGGCCTGCTCAAGCGAATGCTGGCATATCTGCGCGGTAAAACCATATATATTCAGGACTGTTATGCCGGGGCCGACCCTCAGTCCCGCTATCCAGTGCGTGTCATAACCACCTTTGCCTGGCATTCAATTTTTGTCAGGAATATGTTCATTCTGCCTCCTGAGGATAATGCGCTCCTGCGCAAGTTTGTGCCCGAGTTTACGGTGCTTCAATGCCCCAACTTTCATGCAGACAGCGATGACGATGGAACCCGGAGCGGCACATTTGTGGCGATCAATTTGAGCCGGAAACTCATTTTAATCGGGGGCACCGCCTATGCCGGGGAAATAAAGAAATCAATTTTTTCAGCTCTTAATTTTCTTTTGCCGGGTAAAAAGATTCTTCCCATGCATTGCTCAGCCAACGTTAATATTAATGACCCCAGCGATGTGGCCATCTTTTTCGGGCTGTCAGGCACAGGCAAAACAACTCTGTCAGCAGACCCGAACCGGGTGCTTGTGGGTGATGATGAGCATGGCTGGTCCGATGAGGGTATCTTTAATTTTGAGGGGGGCTGTTATGCCAAGGTAATCAAACTTTCCAAGGAGGCGGAGCCGGAAATTTATGCTACCACCAGGCGTTTTGGCACCATCCTGGAAAATGTCAGTATTGATCCGGTTAGTAAAAAGCTGGACCTGGATGATGACAGCCTGACAGAAAACACCCGGGCCTCGTATCCGCTCTCGCACCTTCCAAATTATGTTAAATCCGGGATGGCCGGCCATCCGCGATCCATTATCATGCTCACCGCAGATGCTTTCGGGGTTATGCCACCAGTGGCCCGGTTGTCAACAGAACAGGCAATGTATCATTTTATCAGCGGTTATACTGCTAAAGTGGCGGGTACCGAGAAAGGAATAACAGAACCGGTAGCAACCTTTTCGGCCTGTTTTGGCGCGCCTTTCATGATGCGGCATCCTTCGGTGTATGCCCAGCTTCTTGAAAAGAAAATACAGACCCATAACGCAACCTGCTGGCTGGTCAATACAGGCTGGACCGGCGGGCCCTACGGTATAGGCAGGAGGATGGATATACAATATACCAGGATCCTCTTGAATGCAGCCCTGGATGGTGTTCTGAATGATGTCGAAATGTATGCGGATCCTATTTTCGGTTTTCAGGTACCCGTTTCTGTTCCCGGCGTGCCGGCGGAGGTCCTTAATCCCCGCAATACCTGGACTGACAAGGGAGCCTATGACGCCCAGGCGGAAAAACTTGCCAGGCTTTTTGGGGAAAATTTCGAACAGTTTAAAGAGAATGCTCCCGCGCATGTCATAGAAGCAGGCCCCAGGATCGTCTGATTTGCTGCATGGTTACGGGGTGGAATTGTTGACGGCAACAGCATAGGTTTCACCGGCAAACTCTACAAGGTCAGCGTTTCGAAGCTTTCGCCCACGCCGGATTTCCACCACACCGTTTACCCTGACCTCTTCGTTGGCAATACGGAAGTTTGCCTCGGCACCATCCTGCACAGCGTCTGCAAGTTTCAGCAACTGGGAAAGGCGGATGGTTTCAGTTTTAATCGTTATTGAAACCATGCGAAACAGTTTGCCTGGCCCCATATCAGTTCCATAGTAAAACTACCCTGCTTATTCGCTCTTGTTGAAACGGTCTGTTTCGGCAATGACCTCCAGCAGTTCAATTGCCTCGTCAAGCAGCTTGTTCGCCTCTGCCTGTTTCCCCTCGGCCACCAAATTCTTGCTGTCCGCAATGAGCTCGTTAACAGTCTGGCGCTGGGTTTCAGACATTTCATACCCCTTGTTCATCATAGTGTTGATGGTTGCAAGTTTGTCATCCGGGCTGTTTGATTTGCTGTCTGAAGAGGAGCAGCCGGCAACGGCAAGCAACATGACGAGTAGCACAGTGATCAGTTTGGATTTCATTTCAGCCAGTCTCCTTAATGAAATAGTTATGATAGTTAAGCGTCTGTAAAGGTAGAGCAAATTCTTACAGGCATAAAATAATCTGGGGAAACACCATACAGCATATAGGCATTTATACCCAGCTATTTTCTTTTGCGCAGTCGAATTGCTGCCGGGGTGACCTCGACAAGTTCATCGTCGTTGATAAAGGCAATGCAATCTTCAAGGCTGAGGAGTATTGGCGGGGTGAGAATAACATTTTCATCCGAGCCGGAAGCCCGCATGTTCGTCAATTTTTTGCCTTTGGCCGGGTTGACCACAAGGTCTCCAGACCGGCAGTGTTCCCCTATAATCTGTCCCCTGTAAATCTTGACGCCGGGACCTAAGAAAAGGGTGCCGCGCTCCTGCAGATTGAACAGGGCATAAGCTACGGTGGTGCAATCTTCTTTAGAAACCAGGACACCACTGGTCCGGTTAGTAATTTCGCCGGCATAAGGACCGTATCCTGCAAAAACATAGTTCATGACACCCATACCCTTGGTCAGGGTGAGAAATTCGCTGCGGAAGCCTATGAGGCTACGGGTCGGGACCTTGTATGCCAAACGGATCATTTCGTTGCGCCGGTTCATTTCCAGCATCTGCCCCTTAAGGCCGCCCAGCTTCTCAATGACAGGCCCCTGGTAATTTTCGTCAACATCAATGGTTAACTCTTCATAAGGCTCCAGTGTCTGACCGCCTTCTTCCTTCATGATGACAACGGGCCGGGTTACCTGGAACTCGTATCCTTCCCGGCGCATTTTTTCTATGAGGATTGAAAGGTGAAGCTCACCCCGGCCCGATACCTTGAAGCCGGCCCCGCCGCCAAGTGCTTCTACCTGCAGGGCAACATCACCCAATGTCTCGCGGAAGAGTCGATCCTCAATCTGTCGCGAGGTGACAAATTGGCCATCCTGACCGGCAAAAGGTGAATCATTGGGAATAAAGTGCATGGCAATAGTGGGCGGATCGATATCAATGAGCGGTAAAGGCCTGGGGTCTTCAGGATCAGTAAATGTGACCCCGACGGTGATATCATCCAGACCTGCCACGGCAACAATTTCCCCGGCTTGCGCTTTTTCTATAGGTATTTTCTGATCACGTTCAAATTTGAAAATCTTGGATATACGGACAGGAGAAAGGGTGCCATCCCTTTTGCCCACCACGATGTTCTGATTTATGTTGATAGTGCCGTTTACAACCTTGCCGATGCCAAGCTTGCCCAGGTAAGGAGAATAATCGATGGTATTAACCTGCAATTGTAAAATCCCGTCAGGGTCGCCGGTCGGAGGCGGGATAAAGGAAATAATTTTTTCAAACAGAGGGACCATGGATGCGCCATCTAGAGAGTCCTCAGCATTATGAAGGGCATATCCGCCTTTTGCCGAAGCATATATGACTGGAAAATCAAGCAATTCGTCGGGGGCCTCCAGTTTGGCAAAAAGATCGAATACCTGATCAACCGCCCAGTTGGGACGGGCGGCCGGTTTGTCTATTTTATTGATGACCACCAACGTGGGCAAAGAAATGGCCAGGGCTTTTTTCAGGACAAAATAGGTCTGGGGCATAGGACCTTCCTGGGCATCAACCAGGAGCAGGCAGCCGTCAGCCATACGCAGCACCCTTTCAACCTGGCCGCCAAAATCCGCGTGCCCCGGGGTATCTATGATGTTGATCCAGTAATCCTTGTAACAGAAAGAGCCGTTTTTAGCTGAAATGGTAATGCCGCGCTCTTTTTCGAGGTCCATAGAGTCCATGACCCTTTCCGCCATGGCCTGATTGTCCCTGTACATGCCGCTCTGTTTGAAAAACTGGTCAACCAGCGAGGTTTTGCCGTGGTCAACATGGGCAATGATTGCGATATTTCTGATCTGTTTTTGATTCATATGTGGAGAGTTCCTCGGGTAAGCTGCTGAAAAAAGAGCCCATCCTTATAGTATTCTGTATGAATTAGCAAGAAAATAATTGTCAGCCGGGATCTCCCTATTTTCATATTTGCGCACACTCCTTCTGTTGAAAATGAAATGCAGTAATGGGTTCATTGCCTGGCCTCCGAAGATTCTGTTGCTATTTGAGCTTTACCGGATGACTTGCTCGCTTTGAAAAGTGAAGGTAAACTTTTTTGACGCCGAGCGTAAGGAATTGCATAATCTGTGTAAACTGATTTGGCATGCGACAGCATATGTTGTTAATTCTGACAGAAATTATTGTGATAGAAAAGGGGAACAAGAACAAGATAAAAAATGTCTGTATGCAGAAAAAAATAAGCGTGAAATTGTTTTGCTGCTTTTAATTTATAATAGCCTGAAATCACAGTAAAAATTTTTTATTCTAATGCATCTATAGCCAAGTGTCGGGTTAATAACGCTGAAAATTATATGCGGAATCGGCATTATCTGTTGCACTTTTCATAAATAAAGCTGGCAGGTTGTCATAGTTATTGCATGCAAATTGAGAATGTGTATACTAGTGTTTGCCACGGTGTCTAATTTCATTTAAATAT
>PKTW01000051.1 GCA_002868955.1 Desulfobulbaceae bacterium | reverse complement strand
GGGCACCAGGTTGCAAAAAAAGTCACCAGCAGCACCTTACCTTCGAGCTCCTTGCTGTCCAGCACTGCATTGTCAGTAAGGGAGGGCAGCTTGAACTGCACCATTTGCATGTGTTTGCCGATTGGGGGAGAATACCCGCCCCTGGTCTCCGATTCAGGCTGTTTGCAGGCCAGCAGCATGGCAAACAATCCAACCACCAGAAGAAAATATCTGAACTTCATGTTTCGCTCCAGGTAATAAAAAGAATCACGTTTACGGGGCAAATTCCCCATTTTATTTAATTCTTCCCAAGATAAGGCTCGGGAGCAAGATAATCAAGCTAACCCAAAGTGCAAGCCTGAATATCAAGAAATATAAACCCATTTAAGCAGGTGGCCTAAATGCCAGCAATAAATCCTGATGACGGTAAAGATGTTATTGGCCGGAAGAATTAAATCCCAAAGGAGCATACCGTTTTTTTCGGCAGACTGACACGGGCTTCCATGCCACCATCGGGTTTCTGGTTTAAAGAAAAACGCCCGCCATGTATTGCTACAATTTTTTCAACCAGTGTAAGGCCAAGCCCGGTACCATAGGTTTTGGTGGTAAAAAAAGGATCAGTCGCCCTTTTCTGTATAGCCTCGGCAATTCCTACACCGGTATCGGCAAATAAGATAACCACCCACCCATTCTGCTGGCGTACCGTAATTGTCAGATTCCCACCTTCAGGCATGGCATCAATAGCATTTCTTGTCAGGTGAATCATCATTTTGCGCACCAGCTGTTCATCCATTTCCAGGACCGGGTCTGGTTCAGTCACATCAAGATCGACCTGGATTGAATGCCGGACAAGAGTCGGCTGGAGCAGCAGTAATGTTTTTCTTATCAGCGGATAAAGCGGCTCGCATTTCTTATCAACCTTCATCTGCCGGACAAAATCAAAAAGGTCCTTTAAGGTGAATTCCAGCCGGGTGGTTTCATTGACGATCATATTGACAAATTCAAGAGTTTTCTCATCCGTGATTTTTTTTGCAAGAATCCGAGCAGCTCCGCCAATTGACGTTATCGGATTTCTCAAGACATGCACGAGCTGGGCTGACATTTCCCCTAATGCTGAATAATTGGCGGATTCCACCAGGAGGTCTTTATTCTTTTCCAGCTCATGTGTTACATTTTCAAGTTCTCCGATCTTATCCTCCATCTCCATGTAGAGACGGCTGTGCTCAATGGCCAGGCTGGCCTGATTGGCAAATATCTCCAGGGACTTTACATGCTCTCTGGTAATGATCTCATTGGTTACAAAATGGTCGGCTATGATGACCCCAAGGGATTTGCTTGGTGAAAATAAAGGCACAACCACAAAAGTATCTTCATTGAGAAGCTCAATGAGCTCAGGGGCAACCGGCACATCTGCCCGGCCATTTTCCACGAGAAAGGAGCGTCTCTCGCCGGCGGATCTTATCAGGATATGCTCTGAATCAGTAATTGGGACCCGCAGACTTTTGATCAATCTGGTTACTTTTGTGTCGCCATTGAGGCAGCTTTTTTTGATATTCTGGACTATTTCCAGAAAATCAAGTTTCCTTTCACGCAGCTCGGCCCAGACCCTGGCAGCTTCTTCACGACATTCCGACCCTATGGCAAGCCTTCCCTGCAGGACACGACCTTCATCTTCAAATATTGACAGAAATGCACGGTTGAAACGCAAGCCCTCTTCAGCAGTAATACCAACAAGGATGGCCTGCAAAATCTCATCAAGTTCCACGGTGCTTAAATACACCGAGTTCATCTTCAGGGAGAGCTGGTGCAGAAGATGGATGCGAAAATGGGCATTTTCAAGATCCTCCTGGTATTTAAGGTTTTCAGTTATCAACCGCCTCCTTTCCAGGACCTTGCGCACCACCAGGAGTATTTCATCAAATCGAACAGGCTTTGAAAGGTAATCATCAGCGCCCTTGCGAATGCAGTCGAGGGCCACTTGCAGATCCGCCATACCTGTCAGCATGACTATGGCAACTCCCGGATAATCATTAACAATTTCAGGGAGCAGGGTAAGCCCATCAGTATCAGGCAAACCGATATCAAGCAGGACCAGGGCGATCTTGACAGAGCCTAAGAGCTTCCTGAGCTGATTTCCATTCTCGGCTTCAACAACAGCAAGATCATGGGACTCGAAAAAAGTCCGCAAAGGTTCCCTGATGGAGGCATCATCATCAACTATGACAATCACCTCATCCCGTGCAAGGAGTTTATCTGGGGTGAGCGATATATGGTGCAAGCCGGGAATGGATTCAAGCATGTATTATAATTTCGGGCTTTTAAAATATATATCTGCAACTTTTGCTGCAGAATAGTTCACGAAGAATTGAAAGTACCCGGACCGCCATGTGGTTGCTTAGCCATCCCTTATGATTAGCTAAAACCTCCATTCGGCAGCTTATATATTTTTATTACTCCTGCCATGCTGATCTGTCAAGAAAACTTCAAAATTTCCAAGCTATTACTGCATTGTTATTCCTGGTTGAAATATATGGGGATACTCTTTACAGTGCCAGCAAAACATCATGATGATTAATGACTACAATATTGACCTGCTGAAGATTATCGGTGATTTCCTGGAACTGGGCCATGTCGAGAACATTGTTGCCATGTTTAAGCAGGATACAAGCCTGTATAGCCTTACCGGTGATCTTATCAGGGATGAACGCTTTTCTGTCAGGCTCGGGACTGCCGTGCTTTTCGAAGAACTTGTTGCAATGCGGCCTGACGAAACATCCCTTGCCATTCCTTTCTTGCTGCCCCTGCTGCAGGAAGAAAATCCTTTATTGCGGGGTGAGGCGGCAACCATTCTCGGTATAATCGGCTCTCCTGATGCCCTGCAACACCTGAGGCAGCTTGCAAATGACCCCGACCCCCAGGTGCTTGAAATAATAAGCGATATTATAAACCAGGGGGCAAAGAAACCGTAACCAGGTTTTCCAACCGCTAATGAAGAGCCTTGTCAAACAGACACATGAAATATTTAAGCCTGATGGCCTCCTGTCCACACTATTGGACAGGTATGAACCAAGACAGGGACAGCTTGAAATGGCATCTGCTGTGGCACAAACAATCGCAGGCGGCAAGCTCGCGGTTGAGGCTGAAACCGGTATCGGCAAAACCCTGGCCTATCTTATTCCTGCTGTATTAAGCCACCGGAAGATTGTCATCTCCACCAACACCCTGAACCTGCAGGAACAGATACTGAGAAGTGAAATCCCTTTTATTCAGCAACATATAGACCCGGAACTTACCGCCCTGTGTGTCAAAGGACGGCAAAACTATCTCTGCCTCTACCGCTGGCAGCAATTTGCCTTGCATCCCCAGCTTGAGATGTTTGCGCCCCATGAAACAAGAGAAAAAATTGAACACTGGCTGAAGTCAACTACTACCGGTGACCGGGCAGAACTTGACTGGCTTGAAGACAATTCTTCCCTGTGGCGGGAAATTAGTGCTACTCCAAGCCAGTGCCTGGGCAGCAAATGTCCAAACGATAAAACATGTTTCATCAATGAACTGCGCCGGAAAGCTGCCGGAGCACGGCTGCTCATCGTCAATCATCATCTTTACTTTTCAGACCTCGCCCTCCGTCGTGAAGGACATGGCGAAGTTCTACCACGTTATGAATCGGTTATTTTTGACGAAGCCCATCATTTGGAAAATGTGGCGACCAGCTTTTTTGGTTTTTCGTTCAGCCACTTTCAGATGATTGACCTCGCAAAAGATGTAAAACTCTCTGCAGCCCTGCTGCCGGAGGATAAACAGGATCGGCTATACCAGGCGGCTGAGACACTCCGGATGCGCTCTGAACATTTTGCAGGCATATTCCCTGCCCAGCCCGGGAAATACCCCCTGCAGGATTTTATTGCGCAGCATCCTGACTGGGAGAAGGAAATTCAGGCTGTCTCAGATCGATTGTCCGGCCTCGAATCAACTCTTTTGGCCATGGCGACTGCTGGCGAAACCTGGCAGGCGCTTGCCGGCCGCTGCCAGGAACTGCAAGCCAGGCTGCTTGCCATTACAGGTTTACTTGAAATTCGCCATGCAGACACATATGTCCACTGGTATGAGCGGCGGGAGAAAACTGTTGTCCTGACCGCCTCTCCTATTGATATTGCCCATGAACTCAATTCTGTTTTATATCCAAATGTGCGGAGCGTAATTTTCACCTCAGGCACACTTACGGTGGGAGGCGATTTCTCCTACTTTCTTAACCGGCTTGGACTTGACCAGGACACAGAAACCCTTTCTCTTGCCTCACCTTTCGACTACCCCGGCCGAACCTTGCTCTATGTCCCGGCCCATACCCCTGCTGAGCCTTTCCCACAGCCTGACCAGGAATCATTCCCTGAGAAAATTCAAAATATAATTTACCGGATACTCCTGGCTTCAAGCGGCAGGGCCCTCGTGCTTTTTACAAGTTTTTACAGCATGAGGAAAACCTATCCTTTTCTGGTCGAGCACCTTCCCTACCCTGTCTTCATCCAGGGAGAAGCACCACGCAATAAACTTCTCGAGTCATTCCAACTCCAGACCAATTCAGTGTTGCTCGCTGTTGCAAGTTTCTGGGAAGGGATAAACGTACCGGGTGAATCATTGAGTTGTGTCATCATAGACAAATTACCCTTTGAAGTACCGAGTGACCCTGTTATCATGGCACGGATAAACAGGATAAGGGAGGCAGGCGGAAACCCTTTCATGGATTTTCAATTGCCGCGGGCCATACTTGCCTTGCGCCAGGGTGTCGGCCGACTCATGCGCACTTCATCAGATAAAGGATTACTGGCAATACTTGATGTGCGCTTATTTACGAAGCAGTATGGACGTATGTTCCTCAAGAGCCTGCCCCCAAGCCCACTTGCCCGGGAGATTACCGATGCGGTTTCTTTTTTTGCTGAGAACAAGTAATTACACCTGTATCAAAAGGAATGCCCAGAGTGGAAAAAATTGACCTGCTGGCCGGATTAAAACCTGAAATTGATATGGTCGATCAGGTCATGCAGCGTGACCTGCAAAACCTAGTCAACAAGGGGTTGATACCCTCCAGCCTGGTCGAGGTGCTGGAACATGCACTTCTCAATGGCGGCAAAAGAATCAGGCCTCTGCTCTGTATCCTGACTGCTGGTCTCTGCGGGAATAACAGTAAAAAGATTTACCCCCTGGCCATTGCTTTTGAATACCTGCACGTCGCCACCCTGCTCCATGATGATGTTATTGACCATGCAGAGACCCGGCGAGGCCGTCCGACGGCCCGTATGGTCTTCGGGCTTACCCCGGCAATTCTGGCCGGGGATTTTCTCCATGCCCGCGCCATGTTTCTCATCGGTACCCTGGGCGGGAAACGAAGCCTGGAACTCATCTGCAGCGCCACGGAAGCCATGGTTGCAGGAGAATTTCACCAACTCGCCAATGCCCGG
Source organism: Desulfobulbaceae bacterium (assembly GCA_002868955.1). Taxonomy (GTDB): domain Bacteria; phylum Desulfobacterota; class Desulfobulbia; order Desulfobulbales; family BM004; genus BM004. The sequence goes on along the minus strand of PKTW01000051.1, from coordinate 4,047 downwards.
AACTTCAACCAGTCTGAAAAGGATTATTTTGCCGTAATCAATGGCAAAACAGCACTATTTATCGGGGCTGTCTGTGAAACAGGAGGAATTTTTGCCGGTGCCGGTGCTAAGGAAATTGAGGCACTTAAAATTTACGGCGCCAACCTTGGCAAGGCCTTCCAGATACAGGACGACCTCCTCGATTATCTGGGCGACCCGGTAAAAACAGGAAAAACAGTCGGCAATGATTTCTGCGAAGGCAAAATGACCCTGCCGCTTATCCATGCCCTTAAAACAGCCGCGAATACTGAGAGCGCTTTTCTTCTGGCTCTTCTCAAGGGCGGGAAAGGTGAACGCAGGGCTAAACTTGAGGAGGCTAAAGATATCATTGCGAAAAGCGGCGGGTTCGCATACGGGCTTCAGGTCGCTGAAAAAATGATCGCTGCCGGAATCGCCGGCCTGGATGTTTTTTCAGCCGGACACAATAAACAGATCACTGACACACTGATCGCACTGGCCAGATATGTTATCCACAGGGACAAATGACTTCCTCTCCTGCAGTGGAGATCTTTATTTATTAAAATTGTCTGCTGCTGGTTGTTCTCGTTAATTAGTGAAGTTAGACATCAGCTTAGCTCATGGTATATGGAATTATTTTAATGCCAACAAAAGGGAAGAAAAAAAAATCCGCTAAAAAGCGGAAAAGAAGAAGCAGGAAACAAAATAGAAGTATGTTTGTAATGCTGCGTCAATGGTCCCTGCCCCTGTTCCTGCTTCTGCTCATCAGCTTCAGCCTGGCAGCGACTTTTTATCTCGTTTTTCTGCATACCCCTGCAACCCCTCTTTTCTAAATTTTATTGCATGTGACTTGCCAACTCTCCCTAAACGAATTCATACTAATGGGGTATTGCCTGAGTAAAAAATATATGATCCTATTGAGATTACTCTTGTGCAACGCTGCTGCAAAAAATACAATAAGCCCGGATAATTCTCTTTGTAAGGATTGCTGACAGCAGAACAATTAATGCTTATTATAGTGCCATGTCTGTATACAAGCGCCAGGAACTTCCCAAACTTTTAGACGAGATCAAGCAAGGTGGTACTGCGCAAATCTATCTCCTGTTCGGTGAACGCTATCTTTGCAGGAACGCAGCCCAGGAGTTAATTGAACACCTGCTGCCTGAACAGGAGCGCCAGGATACCAGCCTGCAGCATATTGATGGAGACCAGGAGGATTTTAACAGAACCCTCAATCTCCTGAAGACATTCAGCCTTTTTCCAGGACGCAAAATTTTCTGGGTCACGGATACAAAACTTTTCTATTCCAAAGGAGTTGCCAAAAGCGTTTGGGACAAAGCCTGCGAAAAAAATGAACGTAATGAAGCAGGACAGGCTCTTCGCTACCTCCTGCAAATGCTCAACCTTGCCGCAGTATCTCCGCAGGAGATGGTTGAAGAAAATATTGCGTCCCTGTCTGCAACCCGCTGGAAAACCCTTTTCGGCTTCAGCAAGCCTCAGGGCAAGCTGTCCTGGGTCCAGGACCTGTTAGCTGACGTACCTGCTGAAGCTTCTTCGGCAAAGGGTGCTGAAACCGATGCTGCCACCAGGTATACTCTGGCCTTTGAAGCAGGCATCCCCAAGGATAACATCCTTATTCTTCTTGCTGAAGCAGTTGACAAGAGAAAACGACTCTATAAATACATTCAGCAACATGGCGTCATACTTGATCTGGCTGTCGATCCTGGAAGTTCAGCTGCGGCAAAGCGCGACCAGGATAATATTGTCAAGGAGTTACTGCACTCCACCTTGATAAAGTATGGCAAGGACATTGAGTCGCAAACAATCCCAGTTTTTCTTGAAAGGGTCGGCTTCCATCCTGTAGCTGCTGTTATGGAGGCAGAGAAACTGGCACTCTATGTCGGTGACAGAAAAGTAATTACCCGGGAGGATGTTGACGCCATAATCGGCCGCACCAGGGAAGAGGCACTGTTTGAGCTAACCGAGGCCGTGACCTCGGGCAAACTTGAAGACGGATTGCTCATCCTTGATCACCTCCAGTCCAGTGGCATCCATGGCTTAGCCATCCTGGCAACCTTGCGGAATCACTTAAAGAAACTGCTTCTTGTCCGCTCACTGCAGGAAGTCAAATCCCCGGCCTATACAAAATCAATGGCGTTCCCGGTCTTCCAGAAAAACTATCTCCCGAAACTTAAGGAAGGAAGAGAGGAATGGACCAATTTACTCTGGAAAGGCCACCCGTATGGCCTGTTTATGCTTTTTCGACAGGCGGCCCGATTCCGCTGTGAAGATATGCAGGAGGGTTTGAAAGAGCTGCTGACAGCTGAGTATCGCATGAAGGGCTCACCGGTTGACAGCCGTCTCATCATGGACAGCCTGCTATTCAATCTGATGCTTCAGAAACTCCCAGAGGTGCAGGCATCATGAGCAAAACAGGGCGTGATTTTGAAGGCTGGGTAACAACAGATCACAAAACATCTGTCAAGGAGCCGCCTCTTTATAAGGTCCTGCTGCATAATGACGATTATACCTCCATGGAGTTTGTCGTGCTGCTGCTTGAAAAAGTATTTAACAAAAGCACTTCTGAAGCTGCAAGGATCATGCTTAACGTGCATCAGCAGGGAATTGGCGTTGCCGGTGTATATCACAAGGAGATTGCCGAAACAAAGGTGGCAATTGTCCATGACCTTGCCCAGAAAAACGAATACCCCTTAAGATGTTCACTGGAAAAAGTTTAACCATGAAAACAGGTAGTTGGACAAAAATATTTGTTTTTAGTTAGAGCACATTAGCCAAGCAATACTTATTGTATTATAATTGAATAAGAAAAAATAATACTTACAGGGAAAAAAGATGTTTAGCCAGAAACTTGAAATGGCATTAGTTACAGCGGTGCGTGAGGCCAAAAGCCACAGACATGAATTTGTCACAGTGGAACACCTGCTCTACGGCATACTGCAGGATGAACTCACCAACAGCATAATCAGGCAATGTGGCGGCAGTTTGGAAAACCTCAGGAAAAGACTGGAAAAATTCTTTGATGGTGAAATGCCGACCCAAAAGTTAAACGATAGCGGCGACCCCATCCAGACACTCGGTTTTAACCGTGTTCTTCAGAGGGCCATCGGCCATGTGCAAAGCTGCGGGAAAAAAGAGGTCGATTCAGGTGATGTACTGGTGGCAATTTTTTCTGAACCGGACTCCCATGCCGTTTATTTTCTGAGCTCAGAAGGATTGGACCGCATGAACGTGGTTGAATATATCTCCCATAGCCTGCCGGAAGATCTGGAAACAGATGTCTGGCAAACCAAGAAGAAAAAAACAATCGTCAAGCAGGATGAACTTGACAAGTTTACTGTGAACTTTGCTGACAGAGCCAGGACGGGCTTGATCGATCCACTTATCGGTCGTGAGCGGGAACTGGAACGCATCATGCAGGTCCTCTGCCGGCGCAGGAAGAACAATCCCCTCCTGGTTGGTGAGCCTGGTGTCGGAAAGACAGCCATTGCAGAAGGCTTAGCCCTGCGCATCCACGACAAAAATGTTCCCTCGATGCTTGAGGATGTTGAAATCCGACTGCTCGATATGGGCGCCCTGCTTGCCGGCACCAAGTACCGTGGTGATTTTGAAAAACGCCTCAAGGCTGTTATCGATGGCATGGAAAAAAAGGGTGAGAAGTCCATACTGTTTATTGATGAGATCCATACAATTGTCGGAGCCGGAGCAACAAGCGGCGGCAGCCTCGATGCCTCAAACCTGCTGAAACCGGCGCTGCAGGCAGGAGCACTGCGCTGCATTGGTTCAACTACCTATGAAGAAAACAAGAACCATATTGAAAAAGACCGTGCCCTATCCAGGCGCTTCCAGAAAATAGACATTGAGGAACCCTCCGTTGAGGAGACGGTTGAAATCTTGAACGGGCTGAAATCCCGTTATGAAGAGCATCACGGCATTAAATATACCTCGGCAGCGCTCCAAGCCACTGCTGAACTAGCTGGCCGCTACATCAATGACAGGTTCCTGCCGGACAAAGCCATTGATATTCTCGAT
>PKTW01000127.1 GCA_002868955.1 Desulfobulbaceae bacterium | reverse complement strand
TTTTTTCAACCCTGACAGTTCCCATAATACACTGAGCGAGTATGGCTCTTCGCCGGAGGCTGCCCCAATGCACCAGCAGGAAAGATTTTTATCACCGTTGTGTTTCTTCTTTTCCTTGCTGGTTGAAGCTTTTTTTAATTCTACGGCATGTTTTGCTATATTTCATTGGAATATTACGCTGCACATTGCCTTGAATTTAAATGAAAAGCCTTCAAAGGCAGCGTCAAAGAAGCAACAGCTCGGTCACCTGATACCGGCTGCATTATTTGTGAAAAACAGAGCTAGATAGGTTTTATACAGTCCGGCGTGTCATTTTTGGGGCTGTTTACTTCAGAACTGACCCGATAGGCTGTCATCTCTTCCGGTGGATAGGGCCTGAGAAGCTTTTGCAGGAGATGATCAGGAGTCGAATCCTGCAGCCAGGTTTCATATTGTTCTGGGGGGAGAATGGCAGGCATCCTGTCGTGGATTTCGCTGATGAGTCTGTTCGGTGCGGTTGTGACAATAGTGCATGATTTCACGATGCTGCCGTCCGGGCTGTTCCAGGATTCCCAGAGCCCGGCAAAACCGAAAACCGCCCCGTTTTTCATGTGCACATATATGGGCTGCTTTGCCTTGCCCGAATGCTTCCATTCGTAAAAACCGTCGGTAGCTATCAGGCAGCGTCTTTTTTTGAAGGCTTCACGGAAGGAGGGCTTTTGCCCCAGTGTTTCAGCTCTGGCATTGATCATTTTGTAGCCGACCTTCATGTCTTTGGCCCAGTGGGGGATAAGGCCCCAGCGCAGCATATCCAGCTGCGGAAAGCGTTTCCCCGGCAGGTGCCTGACAACCGCAACGGCTTGTGACGGAGCTATGTTATAGCGGGGTGACAGATGGATTGTTTCAGGAAGGTGAAAATGTTCCTGAACGGATCTCGGAGGAGTTTTCAGGGCGAAACGGCCGCACATGATTATTCCTTTCAGGATAATTATGAAAAAAGTTTGGGCGGGAAAGCACAGTCCCTTTGCGATCGTCAGCTGTGGATACGGGATTCGAACCTGTGGCTTTCACCACATGCATGTAAGAAGAGTAGCCTGCAAACTTTAAGATAAAAAATTATATATTAAAAGCAAAGGGCTAATTTATTCATGGTATTTGGTGTTTATTATTGTTTCCTCTCATTCTGGTAGCAATATGTGACAATTTAAAAAGACTGATTATCACTAATAGATTGATTCACATGGCAAATATTTCATTAATGCTAAGTCGAGATTGGCATATGTTTTTTACAAACATATCATTTTATTTGAAAGTTTGAATAGGGTTTCAAAATGAGGTATTCTGTAACAATGGAGATATTTTCATGGTCCCCTTATGTATCTCGACACGAAAAGCGATTGCTTATCATTTGAACCAATTTATTTTATTTCCGAACCCTAATGTATAATGCCCAAAAGGAATTAGTAAAAAATGGTCAAAAACAGATTTGGACAATTCCTCATTTCTAAAGGTGTGGTGGATGAGGCGACTGTCCTTAAAGCCTTGGATTTCCAGCGACAGCATACCCTTACAATTGGGCAGCTAGCCTTAAGACAACAGAAATTAACAGTTAGACAGGTGTTGACTATTCTCAACACCCAAATTGTGTCTCCCAAACTTTTTGGTGAGATTGGTGTCGAATTAGGGTACCTCACTGCACAGGATTTGAGCGATCTATTTGATCTGCAAAGTCAAAATAAACCTTTTCTTGGCGAAATTCTGGTAGATATGGAAGCTCTTACAGAAGAGCAATTAAATCCTTTACTCGATGAATTTTACAAAAACATGGCCAAGATCTATTAATCTTGTCACTGAAAACCATAACATAGCCAAGATCCTATCGCGACAGCGGGACATATTATCTACACGTCCCTATTGAATATTTTTCCTGCAGGTGAGCTTAACCCAATGAACCCGCAAACCAGGATGCTGCATGAAAGGTTTTAGATGGCCATTTTTGTATCATTTGGTGGCAAAATGGTAGCCGTCAAATGACAAAGGGGTACAGCATAAACTGTAACCCTTTATTTTATTGGTGGGCGATACGGGATTCGAACCTGTGACTTCCACCGTGTGAAGATGGCACTCTAACCACTGAGTTAATCGCCCATTGTTTCATAATTAAACCACTGCCGGTCAAACTTCAACCGAATTTTGTTAGTGCCAGCGTCGCAAGAATCAGCAATATACACTTGTAAATTGACAAAAAATACTTGCCCATTCAGGGGGCTTTGAGTATTTTCACCTAGTTATTCCTATCAATTAAGAAATGTTGATGAAATCATAGTGTATGGTTTCATCTTTTTTATGATTCACAGGAGGAATGTCGTGTCTAAAAAAAGCACAGATAAACTTTGGCTTTCAGGCAACGAAGCGCTGGCCCTTGGAGCCTATGAAGCTGGGGTCAAGGTTGCCTCGGGTTACCCGGGAACACCATCCACAGAGATTATGGAAAATCTCTCTAAGTATGACGGTGTCTACACCGAATGGGCCCCCAATGAAAAGGTGGGATTGGAAGTTGCCCTGGGTGCTTCTTTTGTCGGTGTGCGCGCCCTGGCCACCATGAAACACGTGGGCATGAATGTCGCAGCCGACCCGCTTTTCACCTCGGCCTACACCGGCATCCGTGGAGGCTTGGTCATTATAAATGCTGATGATCCTGAAATGCACAGTTCCCAGAATGAACAGGACAACCGCAATTATGCCTTTGCCGCCAAGCTTCCAATGCTGGAACCCTGCGACCCGCAGGAGGCCAAGGAATTTTTGAAAACAGCCTATTGGTTGAGCGAGGGATATGACACCCCGGTGATAGTGCGGACAACCACCCGTATTGCCCATGTAAAGGGGCAGGTATCACCCGGTGAAAAGACCAGCTCATCCGTAAAACCTGAAATCGTTAAGGATGCTGCCAAGTTTGTCATGCTGCCGGCCAATGCCAGGAACAGGCGCAAATTTGTCACGGAACGCATGAAAAAACTTTCTGAATTTGCCGAGACCTTTCCTGAAAATCGTATCGAATGGGGTGACGGTACAAGGGGTTTTATAACCAGCGGCATTTCCTATCTCTATGTCAAGGAGGTATTCCCCGAGGCCTCTGTTTTAAAACTGGGCATGGTCTGGCCCCTGCCGGAGAAGATGATCCGCAGTTTTGCCGAACAGGTGGATGAACTTTTCATTGTTGAAGAGCTTGATCCGTTCCTTGAGCTGCATATAAAGGCCATGGGCATCAGGTGCCACGGCAAGGACCTTATACCGGCCGAAGGCGAACTCAATCCTGGCATCGTTAAAAAGGCAATTACCGGGGAGGAATCCTCCGGGTTCGCTCCGGTTGCCTTGCCGCCCCGCCCGCCGAATATGTGTCCGGGATGTCCGCATCGCGGGCTTTTTTACGCCCTTGCCAAGCAGAAGGTCTTTGTTGCCGGTGATATCGGCTGCTATACCCTTGGTTTTCTGCCGCCGCTTTCATCAATGGATTCATGTGTCTGCATGGGCGCCGGCGTATCGGCTGTACACGGCATGGCCAAGGCCCTGGGAGAAGAGGGCATGGGTAAAGAGGTGGCGGTCATCGGTGATTCCACCTTTGCCCATTCTGGCATCACAGGTCTTCTTAATATTGTGTATAATGACAGCTATTCCACTGTCATCATTCTTGATAACCGCATCACGGCCATGACCGGCCAGCAGCCAAACCCCGGTTCGGGAACGAATATCAAGGGCGAGCCGGCGCAGATGCTCAATTTTGAAGAGTTGTGCCGGGCCATTGGCGTCAGGAATGTGGTTACCTTCAATCCCCATAAGATAAACGAAGCCCGCAAAATCCTCAAAGAGGAAATCAACCGGCCGGAACCCTCCGTTGTCATCAGCCGGGCTCCGTGCGTCCTGATCCCTTCAGAGAAAAAGCGGGTAAAAGTGCCCTACCGGACCAGGCTGGAGAACTGCACCGGCTGCATGGCCTGCCTCGGTCTGGGTTGTCCGGCCATCCACTGGGTGCCGATAACTCCGGAGGAGGCGGCAAAGCTGGGCTTTAAAGAGAAACAGAAGGGGCATTCCCAAATCAGTGTTGAGTTATGCAACGGCTGCGGACAGTGTGCGGAACTTTGCAAGTTTGACGCCATAGGCAAAGAGGAGGACAGGTAATGAATGGAAAGGGTAATATTCTCTTTTGCGGCGTCGGCGGCCAGGGCATCCTGCTGGCCAGCGAGGTGACTGCTTACAGCCTGCTGGCTGCCGGCATGGAAGTAAGAAAGAGCGAGGTGCACGGCATGGCACAGCGCGGCGGCTCTGTGACTGCGCATCTGCGTTACGGCGGCAAGGTTTATTCACCATTGATCAGCCCGGGGGAAGCGGATATAGTTGTTGCCTTTGAGATGATGGAAGCGGTACGGTATCTGCCATATATGCACAGCGGCAGCAAGATTATTGTAAATACCCACAAAATTTATCCTCCGGTAGTTGCCACAGGGAAGATGGTATACCCTGAAAATGTGCTGGATGAACTGACAAGCCGTGATATTCATGTCAGGGAGCTCAACGCCTTTGACATTGCCAACGGCGTCGGAGAAGTACGGGCGGTCAATATTGTCATGGTGGGCGTACTTTCAACCTATCTGCCGGTTGACGAACAGGTGTATGTGGATGTCATGCATGAACGGATCCCCGAACGGTTCCGGGATGTCAATATCAGGGCCTTTCAGGAAGGCAGAAAGACAGCAGCGCTATAACAGGTTAAGGAGAAACGGATGATTTGGAACGAGGAATTTGAAACACTGCCAAGAGAGCAGCTGGAAATCCTGCAGATCAAAAGACTGAAGGACCTGGTGGAGCGCGTCTATTACCGTGTCAAACCTTACCGTGAAAAAATGGATGCGGCTGGTATAAAGCCGGAGCACATAAAATCTCTGGCTGATCTGCAGAAACTGCCTTTTACCACCAAGGATTTTTTGCGGGATAATTATCCTTTCGGGCTTTTTACCCTGCCCCTTGATCAGGTTGTCCGGGTGCATGCATCATCCGGCACGACAGGAAAACCGACAGTTGTCGGCTACACCAAGCGGGATATTGAAACCTGGGCCGAGGTCATGGCCCGGGCATTGGCCTGCGGCTCCGTGCAACGGGGCGACGTGGTGCATAATGCCTATGGCTATGGTTTATTCACCGGGGGGCTAGGGGCCCATTACGGAGCCGAGAGGCTGGGCGCGACGGTTATCCCGATATCAGGCGGCCAGACGAAGCGGCAGATCATGATCATGCAGGACTTCGGTTCCACTGTCCTGCTGTCTACCCCCTCCTATGCCTTGAACATTGCCGAAACCATGGCAGACATGGGTGTTGATGCTTCCAGGCTTTCCCTCCGGGTCGGTATTTTCGGGGCGGAACCATGGAGCGAGAATATGCGGGAAGAGGTGGAAAAAAAGCTCGGCCTGAAAGCCATTGACATCTATGGCTTGAGTGAGATTATCGGCCCGGGCGTATCCATGGAATGCATTGAAGCGCAGCACGGCATGCATATATTCGAGGATCACTTTATGCCGGAGATCATAGATCCTGATACCGGTGAAGTGCTTCCCATGGGTGAAAAAGGTGAGCTTGTTTTCACCACACTGACGAAGCAGGCCTTTCCACTCATCCGCTACCGTACCAAAGATATCACCAGGCTTATTGCCGAACCCTGCGTCTGTGGCAGGACATTCGTGCGCATGGAAAAAATTACGGGACGCACAGACGACATGTTGATCATCCGCGGCGTCAATGTCTTCCCCACCCAGGTTGAACATGTGCTCATGGGTATTGAAGGGGTTGAACCCCATTACCTGATCATCGTGAACCGGGAAGGTTCAATGGATACCATGGAAGTTCAGGTTGAAGTGAGTGAGCAGCTTTTCTCCGATGAAGTGAAGAACCTGGAGAAGCTAAGCAAACGGATACAGACGGAGATAAAAGATCTGATCGGCTCCACCTGTAAGATCACCCTGGTTGAGCCTAAAACGATTCAGAGAAGTGAAGGCAAAGCAAAACGTGTGATTGACAACCGTAACATATAGTATTTAAAACAATACTGTTTTGTATTTGTTTTCAGGCAGAACAGTGAACCAATCTTTGATTCGAGTTCAGCGAGAGGTAGGATATGAAAGTTGATCAAATTGCCGTATTTTTGGAGAACAAGTCCGGACGTCTGGCAGCAATTACCAAGGCGTTGAGTGACAATAACATCAATATCCGGGCCCTTTCTGTCGCAGATACTGCGGATTTTGGTATTCTGCGTTTGATTGTGGATGACACGGAAAAGGCGACGAGAGTATTAAAAGAAGAAGGCTTTACGGTCGGCAAGGGAGTTGTGATTGCAGTCGAGGTTGCCGACAGACCCGGCGGCCTTTCCAGGGTGCTGGCTGTGCTGCATGAAGCCGAGATAAATGTGGAGTACATGTATGCCTTTGTTGAAAAGAGCGGCGAGAATGCTGTGCTTATTTTCCGCTTTGATGATCCGGATATGGCCATCACAATTCTGCTGAATGCTGGAATAAAGATTTTGACGGGTGAGGAAGTTCGCTCAATTTAAACATTATGCAAAGGGGGAGTATTGGTCTCAAGGTAAGAGCAATAATCCAGTTAGTTAAATACAACAAGGAGGTTGAGACGTGATGAAGCGAGTATTGAGTTCTGTAATTACAGTAGTAATCTCGTTCTGCCTGGTAGCCGGTTTTACACCAGCGTCGATTGCCAAGGCTGAGAACATCAAGGTGGGAGCCATTCTGGCTGTCACCGGCGGCGCGTCGTTTCTGGGTGGTCCTGAAGCCAGGACCCTGGAAATGATGGTTGAAGAAATCAATGCCAAGGGCGGCATCAACGGCAACAAAATAGACCTGATTATCAAGGATTCAGGTGCCAATCCTGAAAAAGCGATCTCGTTTGCCAAGCAGCTTATAGAGGAAGATAAGGTCTTTGCAATCATCGGACCTTCCACCAGCGGCGAAACCATGAAGATCAAAAACATCGCCGAGGAAGCCCGGATGATACTGATTTCCTGTGCTGCAGCAGAGGTTATCGTCAATCCTGTTGCCAAGTGGGTTTTCAAGACACCTCAGAAGGACAGCGACGCGGTAAAGAAAATCTACGGTACCATGAAAGACATGGGCATCAGCAAGATAGCGGTCCTGACAGGCAACACCGGTTTCGGTAATGCCGGCAAAGGCCAGCTTGAAGCAATCGCGCCTGAATTCGGCATCGAGATCCTGGCCTCAGAGGTCTATGATAAGAAGGAAACGGATCTTTCCGCAGTTGTCGCCAAGCTGATGGCCAACAAGGACATCCAGGCCGTGGTCAACTGGTCCATCGTCCCGGCCCAGGGCATCCTGGCCAAGAATATGCGGCAGGCCGGCTGGGATGTGCCGCTTTTCCAGAGTCATGGTTTCGGAAATATCAAGTATGTTGAAGCCGGCGGTGCCGCAGCTGAAGGGATAATTTTCCCCGCCGGCCGCCTGCTGGTTGCTGAGGATCTGCCGGATTCACATCCGCAGAAGGCATTGTTGATCAAATATAAGAATGACTATGAGATCAGGTGTCTGGGTGAAGAGTGCAGCACCTTTGGTGGTCATGCCTTCGATGCCCTCACCATTCTGGTGGCCGGAATTAAAAAGGCCGGAGTCGTCGATAAGGAGAAGGTGCGTGATGCCATTGAAAACCTGCAAGGTGTTGCCGGTACTGCCGGGGTATTCAATTTCTCCCCGGAGGATCATAACGGCCTGGATATAAACTCTTTTGAGATGCTCACGGTAAAAGATGGAAAGTTTGCTATCTATAACAAGTAATATAAATCATCTATTAATCATTTAACAGCAGGGGCGGAGAATTTCATAATCTCTCCGCCCCTTTTCCTGTTGTGTAGTATCTTCGCATGACTCCTGAACTCTTCATACAATACCTTTTTGCCGGCATAACCTATGGCATCATCTATGCCATAGTTGCCATCGGTTTTAACATTATTTACAACACCACAGGCATCATCAATTTTGCCCAGGGCGAGTTTGTCATGCTGGGCGGTATGATAGTCATCACCATGCATGCTTTCATGCCCATGCCGCTGGCAATTGCACTGGCAGTGCTCATCACCATGGTTGTCGGGGCGCTGATAGAGATGGTTTTCATTCGCTGGCTGGAAAGTCCCTCTGTGCTGCGCATGATCATTATCACCATAGGTATTTCAATCCTGACGCGCGAAGTTGCCCTGCATATCTGGGGAGAAAGTGTTCGGACCCTGCCTTATTTCATCGGCAATGAGGTGACCTCCGTTTCCATACTGGGTGCCAGGATTTCACCGCAGGTCCTTTGGGTGATAGGCGTCTGTTCCCTTATGGTCGCCGGCTTGAGCCTTTTTTTTAAGTTCACCTCCCTGGGGCGTGAGATGCGGGCCTGTGCCGCTAACCGCAGGGCAGCAACCCTGTGCGGCATCAATACGAAAAACATGATTACCCTCTCCTTTGTCCTCTCGGCAGGCATCGGCGCCATGGCAGGCTGCGTCATGTCCCCTATAACATATTCCGAGTATGACATGGGACCAGGCCTGGCAATCAAGGGTTTTACCGTGGCAATCCTGGGTGGCTTGGGTAACAGCGTGGCTGCAGTGGCAGCAGGCCTGCTGCTCGGCATCATCGAGGCCTTTTCCATATCAGTGCTGCCCCTGGCGTTCAAGGATGCAATTGCCACAACCATATTGCTGCTGATCCTGTTCATCAGGCCCCACGGCCTGTTCGGCAGCAGCGAGGCAGCCAGCCTCAAGGAATTCTGATGGATCTGCTGAAAAGGTACATTCCGGTCCTGTTTCTGCTGGCTCTCGTGGTGATTATACAGCTTGTTACCCAGTTCACGGAAACCACCTATTACCTGACCCAGCTTACCATGTCTGCCTATTACTCGGTTGTGGTCATCGGGCTCTGCGTCCTCATGGGATATGGTGGCCAGATCTCGCTGGGGCATGCGGGATTTTTTGCCATTGGCGGCTACCTGGCCGGCGCGCTTACCACCCATAACCTGCTGCCATTCAAAGAGCAGGGGCTGGTCGTATTTCTGGACAAGCTTGGGCTGCTGATTGCCGGCAAGGACCTTTACGGCGGTGACCTGCTTACCGTTGAGCCATGGGCGGCATGTATTACCGCAGTATTGACGGCCGGCATCATTGGACTGGCCATTGGCGGACCTGTTTTGAAACTGAAAGGCCATTACCTTGCCATGGCAACCCTTGGTTTCGGTATAATCATTTATCGTATCGCACTTGCCAGTGGATACTTTGGAGAGGCTGACGGCGTCTCCGAGGTCCCAGGTTTCAAGTTGCTGCCAGGTATCGAGGTGAGCGGCAGCTTCGGGGCAAGGACGTTAAATTATTATATTGCCTGGGGTATGGTTATTGTCGCTGTGATTTTGCTGTTAAACCTGATCCATTCCAGGGTGGGCAGGGCGTTACGCTCAATCCATGGAGCTGAAGAGGCAGCCAATGCCATGGGAGTGAACACAGCTCGGTACAAGCTGTATATTTTTGTGTTA
>PKTW01000139.1 GCA_002868955.1 Desulfobulbaceae bacterium | reverse complement strand
TTCCCTGTGCCGCCCCAGTTGAGCTTGTTGCGCAGGATTTCGAAATAGCCTTTCTTGGGCATACTGATCAGGTGCAAGGGTTTACTGGCAGTCTTTACTTCGAGCCGGGATTTTTCCTCCATTTTCCAGGTGAAGCGTCCATCCACGATAACTTTGACGTTGTGCGCCTTTCCTTCAAGCTGTGTTATAAGGGTTACATCCGGTGCGAGCAGGACCGGTCTGCTTTCCAGCATGAATGGACAGATGGGGGTAACAAGAATGCAGTTCAGTCCCGGTTGAACAATTGGCCCGCCGGAGGACAGATTGTAAGCAGTTGAGCCCGTCGGCGTTGAGAAGATAATGCCATCGGCCCTGTAGGTCGTAATAAATTCCTGGTCGCACCAGGTCCTTAGTTTTACTATCTGGTCTATATCTCCCTTGCTGATTACAACGTCATTGAGCGCATAGAGGTAAGTGCCTGACGAAGAATCAGCTTCAGCACCTGCAAGCAGCCTGGTTTTTAAGAGCATTCTCTTTTCAACCGTCATTTTCCCCTGGAGGAGTAATTCCAGTGCTTCAAAGCGCTCCCGGGCAGATACCGCGGTAAGAAACCCCAGGCCGCCGAGATTGATGCCCATGACAGGGATCTCATACCTGCTGGCCTTGTCAGCTATGTGGAGCAGGGTGCCGTCACCGCCAAGGATGATGAGGATGTCCAGGTCCTTTGTGACCTGATCAACTACAGTTTCAACACCTTTGTCAGCGAACCAGCCGATGATCTCCTCGCCAATTTTGCGAGGTGTTTTGAAACCTTTTTTTAGGATGATGCCCGCTTTTCTGATTTTCATTGTCCAAGCTCTTTGGATCTTTCTGTTGCCGCTTCAACAGCGTTCATGATGATACCGTTAAAGCCGGCTGCTTCCAGTTCGTGCAGCCCAGCAATCGTCGTACCGCCGGGGGAGGTTACCATAGCCCGAAGTTGGGCAGGATGTTCCTTGCTGTTCATGGCAAGTTTGACAGAACCCAAAACGGTCTGCATTACCAGGAGCTCCGCATCAGTCCTGTTTAAGCCGACCTTCAAGCCGGCATCGATCAGGGCTTCAATAAAGGTAAAGACGTATGCCGGTCCGCTGCCGCTCAAACCCGTGACAGCATCAAAATACTTCTCTTCGAGAATGACGCTTTTGCCGATGGAGTTAAAGATGGTGACAGCGGTGTCCATATCTTCCTGGGTTGCTCTCGGGCCTTTGCTTAAAGCTGATGCTGCCTCCAGAACAAAAGCCGGGGTATTGGGCATGACACGAATTATTCTGCAGTTGCAGCCGGGAAGGTTTGCATTGATAAAAGAGGACCGGATGCCGGCAGCAATGGATATAAGCAGATGCGAATCGTTGATCCTGTCTTGCGCTTCCTGCAGAACATCCTTCATTATCTGCGGTTTGACCGCCAGGATGACCGTAGCACAACCAGCCCATACATGCTTATCCTCTGTGCTGTCATAGGTATTAACGCCGTAAGTATCAGCCAGGTATACTCTTCTGTCGGCAACAGGATCAGTTGCCAGTATGTCTTCAGCTGTAATGAGACCAGATTTGAGAAGTCCCTGGATCAAAGCTTCCCCCATTCTGCCCCCGCCTATAAAGCCAAGCTTGCCACGCAACGCCATAATATATCTCCATTAATAAAAACTTTAAAATTATCACAAAGATTGATAACAATTATTTTTTCTTATTGCTGTATTTTTTACAACATTATTGCACAAAAAAAGCCTGTTGGCGCTCATGCGTCCAACAGGCTTCAGGTATAAAGTTTTTGAGAAGGGCTTTTGTGCAGCGCGTCTAAAAATTAAACAGGTCTTTTGTGGACAACAGGGGCCAGGATTGGGAGGAATCGGTTTCCAGCTTCCTTTGTTCTGGAGACAAATTTGTTCAGTACTGATAACTGGCCGCCCTTCTTCAGTTCAACAAACTCCCAGGCGTCAGGAGTGGCAGCAATTGTTTCCATCAGCTTGAGGTGCTGGCTGTGTCCTGACTTGTAAGCCACGATATGGCCGAGGACCGGGCATCCGAGAAGTGTCATGTCACCGATTATATCAACGATTTTATGCCGCACAAATTCGTTGTCGTAGCGTAACCCTTCCCTGTTTAAAACACCGTGCTGATCCATGCCGACTGCATTATCAAGAGAAGCGCCAAGGGCCAAACCGTTTTCCTGGAGTTTTTTGACATCTTCAAGAAAACCGAAGGTTCTTGCCCTGCATATTTCCGCAACAAACTTTCTGGGTGTAACAGCTACAGAATATACCTGGCGGTTGATAGTGTCATGGGTGAAATTAATCTCGGCAGTAACCTTGAAGCCGTCATAGGGATAGATGCTTATATGCCTGTCGCTGTCACGGAAAGAGATTTCCCGGGTAATTTTTACAAGCCGTCTATAACTTTTCTGCTGCCGGATGCCGGCATCAAGGAGCAGGTTAACAAACGGGGCGGAACTGCCATCCATAATGGGCACTTCAGGGCCATCCACTTCGATGATGATATTATCTATTGAAAGACCGTTGATCGCAGCAAGAAGGTGTTCTGTAGTGGCTATGGAAGCATTGCCTTCAGAGATTGTCGTTGCCATGGTGGTGTCAACAACTCTGTTCATAAAGGCAGGAACCGGGTTATTGGTGTCAAGATCCTTACGGACAAAGCGGATACCGCTATTAGCTCCGGCAGGGCTGAGAGTCATCTTTATGCGGTCGCCGGAATGCAGACCAACACCGCTAATGTGTACCGCTTTTCTGATGGTGCTCTGGTAAGGGCTTATCTGTGAAAATGTTTTCATGTATTATTATTCCTGGACCGTAACGTTTTATTGTTCCTTGCAATATGCCATAATCATTTGTGCTTCACTTGTTTATAATGCAAAAAACATACCGTTTCTTATTATTGGACCATGATAAGAAAAAGTATCGGAATAAGTATTAGAATTTCAAGGTGATGGATCGTTTTATTCCTTGGGTATTATAAGAAGAAAGGAGTGATTCAGTGTGTCAAATATAACACAAACAGAACGGAATTGTTGACTTTATTATACACTTACCGTGGATTTTTCATATTTGTGCGATGTGGTTTACGAGAAACCGGTCAAAATTTTCATCGAACCGTAATTGGACAGGCAGGGCAAGGAGAGGGAATCCGAAAGGGTATATGTTGCGCAATTTAACCAGATCTTTTTCCGTTGTGATCAGTCCATCGGCCCCTGATTTCTTTGCTTTATGCAGAAGGGACTGGATGTTCTCCGCTGAATAGACATGGTGATCTGCAAATGTTTGGAATCCGGTAAGCTTTATTCCTGTTATTTCGAGCGTTTTTTTGAATGATTCAGGCCCGGCAATACCACAGAAACCGTATAACGCTACTTTGCAGGCATCGGCAGGTGAGATGGTGTCGTTTTTCCCATTAGATATCCTGACCAACATTTTTTCTGGCTCATAGGTGCAGGTGAATATCGGTTTTTCAGGATACAACGATCCTAGAAAACTGATAAATTCATTTACTTTCCCGTCCTCTGACGCATCGGTGCCACTGATGATGAATGCATGGGCCCGTTTTAAGGATGAAAGAGGCTCTCGCAGATCACCTCCAGGCAGCACACGGCCATTGCCTAAAAGTTTGCGGGTAGAGAAAAGTACCAGGTCCAAATCCCTTTTCAGGGCCAAATGCTGAAAGCCGTCGTCAAGGATGAGCGTGTCAACTCCCAGGCTATCTATGGCAAAGCGGCCTGTAGTGAAACGTTTTTTACCGGTGATTACCGGTATTCCCGGTAGTTTTTCTGCAAGAAGGCATGGTTCATCTCCGGCTTCTGTTGCATTCAGTAAAATATCCGTAGAGTTTGATACAACATTAATTGCTGCAGTGGCAGATCCTTTGTAACCGCGACTCAGTATGGCCGGTTTTTTGTGGTGTCGCTGAAGGAGATTGGCAATGTAATGAACCAGGGGGGTTTTGCCGGTACCTCCAAGTAAAAGGTTGCCGACGCTGATTACCGGGACTTCAAGCTTACGCTGCTTACATATTCCCCGGTGGTATAAATTGCTGCGGTAAGCCATGAGAAAACCATACAGGGGGGCGAATGGTCTGCCAAAAAAGAAGAGCCGCTCCAGTCGTGTATCTGTTTTTCCTGTCATGGCTTTCAAAGCCTTCAGCGTTCAACAATAAGCTTAATTGTTTCTGTTTTTCAGTTGCTCGGTTCTCTGTAACACAATCATTTTAAATTGTTTGTATTTGCCAGCTTTCTGTGCCTGATTCTTTGCGGTATCCAGCGACTGGTAATTAGTATTATGTAAACTTTTTAATCAGTTGACCCGTCTTATACACTAAAAAGCCAAGTCCACCAAATATTGATACAGGCGTAAAGATTTCAATATAATAGATAGAACCTTGCAGCACCAATTAATAACAAGCGCTAAACCTGTCGGCGGAGATTTATAGCAAGGCCGAGAAAATTAGAAGCTGAAAGCCATGATAATAGACTTGCTTGTACATTTACTGCGTAAAACATGATATCTATATTCAGTCCATATCAAGGAGCAGGAAAATTGAAAGTACTGCTTCATCTCCCCGGGGATCGCGCTACATGCGGTTGATGTTGCAGCAGGATGAAAACTGAAGATAATAAAAATATGTCCCTGAAAATAACGGCGCTTGTTGAAAAAGCCCGGGATGGGAACCGTCCGAGCTTTCAGGATTTGGTGACCATTTTTCAGGAAGACATCTATCGCCTGGCCTATTACAGGACTTTCTCACAGATGGATGCGGAAGACCTGACCCAGGAGGTTTTTGAGCAGGCATACAGAAAATTAAACAGCCTGAATGATCCGCAGCGGTTTCGCGCCTGGCTGTACAGTATAGCGGTTAACAGGTGCAATGATTTCCTCAGGAAGAGAAAATATATGGCGCTGCTGCAGATGCGCACAGCACAGGAACAGGATTTTATGGCTACCGGGAAGGACATGAATAACAGTTACAACGATAAAATTGAGAAAAAAAGATTTTGGAAACAGGTCAAAACAATGCTGCATAAACTATCGTCCATGGAGCGTCAGGTTTTCACCCTCCGGTTTATGGACCACCGCAATATCAATGAAATTGCCTCCATCCTCGACAAGAATGAGAGCACAATAAAAACACATCTTTACCGGGCTTTGAACAAGGTGAGGGGAGAGGCCGATTTTTTTAAGGAGTATAGGGAGTCGCTATCATGAAAGTAGAGAATCATACCCACCTGCAAGACGAACAGATCCTCTGGGCGGTTATTGACGAGAGTGACCTTGCCCGGCATGCGCAAGAGCATCTCCGGGGATGCCCTGTCTGCAAAAGAAAGGTTGAGCAGTTTCGTTACGAGTTGCGGGATTTTGGACAAAAGGCCAGCCTGGCTGTGCCTCCATTTTCGCGACCAGTAAGACTGCCAAGAGAAAAACCGGCTGCGGGCAGCCATAATGTTGGCTGGCTCCCTGTTTTCGGGGCGGCGGCAATGGCCGCTTTTGTCGTGTTCTTCTATTTTATGGGTATGGAAACCGTCGCCCCCACCCAATTTGCCAGCCTGCAGAACCAGGAAAATTTGCTGGAGGATGAATCCCTGATGCGTGAAATCGCTGAGATTGTGGAAGTTCCTCTGCCTGCTGATGTTTATGCGATAAGCGGGGATAATGAAACCGGCTTTTATGAGGGTCTTTATGAGATAAGTGGTGATGATGGAACCGGCTTTGCTGAGGATATGGATGAGATAAACGGGGATAATGGAACCGGCTATGATGAGGATTTTCTGGAGTTTGTAGTACCAGATTTACAGGATGATTTTCAATCTGAATTTATTTAAGGAGGATAAAGTGATGTTAAGAAAAAGCGTATGGATCGGGTTGCTGCTTCTCGTAGTTTTCCTGCCGTCAACCCTTTTGGCCCGTGGGATGATGCATGGTAAATGGTGGAATGACAAATCGATAGTAAAAGAGTTGAACCTGACGGACAGCGAAAAAAAAGAAATAGATGAAAAATATACTGAAAGCCGCCGTAAAATGATAGAGCTGAAATATGAAATTGAGAAGCAGCGGTTTGAGCTGGATATACTTCTCGGGACCCAGGATGCTGATAAACAAAAGATCCTGGAACGGTTCGACAGCCTCGAGCAGGCCAGGAAGAATCTGTCCAAAGTACGGTTTGAGATGCTTCTGGAGGTCAGGGAAACCATAGGGGCGGAACGTTTTCAGGAATTGAAGGGCGTGCATCGTGACCGGGGCAGAAAAGATGCCGGAAGAAACCTGCAGGACAGGCCTTACTCTAAGGAGAGGGGCAGAGACTGATGTGCCCTGTTAGTTTCAGGTGTGAGCTGTTATTTTGAGTCGAGGAGAAAATTAATTATCTCAAGATGACGCCTGGTAACACCGCGGTGCTGCAGGACCAGGGCCTGGCCCTGGGCCCCCATCTCTTGCCTGAGAGGGCCGTTGACAAGCAGTTGTTTTAATACTTCAAAAATATCATCGTCATCATGACAGACAATTGCAGCATTTTTTTCCAGCAAGTCTGAAGAAATTTCAGTAAAGTCGTCCATATAGGGCCCAAAGAGGACCGGTTTGCCAAAGGCTGCAGGTTCCAGGGGGTTATGGCCACCGTCTGGAACCAGGCTGCCACCGATAAACGCTATATCACAGAAACTGTACATACGTGAAAGTTCGCCCATGGTATCGAGGATAAGTAATGGGGCCCCGGGAAATTCTTCATCGTGTAATGGGGCGCTTCTCTGCCTAACAGTGAGTCCGAGGTTATCCGCGATTTCTTTTATTTCACGGCCCCTTTCAACATTGCGGGGCGCTACAACAAGAAATAGGTTCGGGAAGAGCAGTGACAGACGTTTATAGGCGGACAGGATTGTCACCTCTTCCCCTGCATGGGTGGAGCCGGCTATCCAGACGATCTTTTCCGCTGATATGCCGAATTGTTGCCGGTAGAAAGAGGTTGGTCGCTGTTCCTGTTCCCAGCCTACAGTGTCAGGGAGGACAGCATCATATTTCAAATTTCCCAGGGCTTTCACCCTGTCTGCATCGACACCGAGATGAATCATCTTTTCAGCATCTGCTGTCGTCTGCATTGAGATGAACCTGAAAATTTTGAACATGGGCAGGAAAATGAAACGGAAGCGCTGGTAGCGAGCAAAAGAGCTCTGGGAAATGCGGCCGTTTACAAGGATCGCCGGCGTGTTTTGGCTGTCCAGGATGTGCAGAAAGTTGGGCCAGAAATCAGTCTCGATCAGGATGAAGAGGTCCGCTTTGATAAAGTGAATGAATTTAAGGGCAACACCATACAGATCGAAGGGAAAGGGAACAAAAAGGTCAACCTCTTTGGCCATGACATCCCGGGAAAGTTCTTCGCCTGTTTTAGTCGAGGCGGAAAAAATGAGACCCACGTCCGGATAAGCCAAGCGCAATTCCCTTACAAGGGGCTGTGCTGAAAGAACTTCACCTACGGAAAGGGCGTGGACCCAAATCCGCTTTCCGTTTTCAGGAAGTTTCTGCGTAAGTTCCTCCAGACCAAAACCAAGTCTTAAAAGAATCCTGCCACGATACTTGGGAGAAATGATTGCTTTGACTAAAAGCAGAGGAGATAATAGTATCAGGCTTATGACCTGAAAAACATTGTAAAAAAACATGCTCATGGAAAAGTATACCCGATATTCGTTCTTGTATCTGACATGGTCTGCCTGCTGCAGGCAGTTCATAATGATACAGATTTTACCTGGTTCCCACCCGAAAAAGCATAATATTTTTGGATGCAGAAAAAATTGTTTCCAATTCGGAAACAGCCAATTTTCAAAAAGATCCAGAAGATCAAAGAATTGTGCGGAGTCGTACATACGGGTACGTCGCACAAGCAATTCTGAAGATCGACGCAGAGATTGCTTGAAAAGGGGCCTTTCCGGATGGAAAATACCTATTTAACCACTTACAACAACAATTACAATGAACTTGCTTCTTTTTGCATCAAATGAAATCAAGAGTGACGGCACAGTTTGTCTGCAAGGCAGGCGTAGTACACATATATTAAAGGTCCTTGGCTGTAATACGGGGGACATCATCCGGGCAGGCATGATAAACGGCCCTGCCGGCATAGGAGAAATACTTGCAATCCGGGGAAAGGGCAAAAATGCAGAAGTAGTTCTGCGTTTCGCTGCAACTGATAATCAGCCTGAGCCCCCTGCGGTTGATCTTATCCTGGGGCTGGTAAGGCCCATCATGCTCAAAAGAGTATTAGCCCAGGTAACCTCACTTGGCGTGGGCAGGATATTTCTGATCAATGGCACCAAGGTAGAAAAAAGTTTTTTCAACGCCAGTCTGCTGAAAGATGGAAATTATCGATCGTATCTTGTCCAGGGTCTTGAGCAGGCAAAAGATACCCGATTGCCACAAGTTGCCATCCATAAGCGCTTCAAGCCATTTATTGAAGATTTTATCCCTACAATAAGTGGTGACTATCAGCGGATGCTTGTTGCCCATCCTGATGGCAGTGCTGACCTGAAGCAGGCACTCGGGAGCAACTTCAAGGGAAGAACACTTTTTGCAGTAGGCCCGGAGGGAGGGTGGATTGACTTTGAAGTTGAAAAGTTTGTGGAACACTCTTTTGTTCCTGTAAGCCTGGGCAGAAGGATCCTGCGGACAGATACTGCGGTTGTGGCATTGCTGGCACAGTTAATGTTGCTCCAGGGCGAGTAAGAAGAAAACGCGAGAGGTAAAGCAGTTATAATATCAAAGTCAAGATTTCTTGCCAAAATAGAAACTATTTTTCGGTAGAAGTCGAGTGAAGGTGTGTATTGGTAATATAAGGTTGGGGAGGCCTCACTGCTTTACAGGTATTTGATATAATAGTCATTTTTTAGTCAAAAAATGCCTGCATCACGCGGCGCGTCGATGATATAAGGTAGCAGTGAGGCCCTCTTTAGCGACAATCCCCTACTATATTTACTTGCAATAAATAAACCAATATTCACTAAAAAAGACTACTTCAATAACCAAAGGGGATTACAAAGAAAACGGTATTAATAATTATTGTTAATAAAGAGAATTTGGGATTATCGCTAATATCCGGTTGGGATTTTAACTAAATACGGCTGAGATGGAAGTCCACATGTCTTGCCACAAGTGTGCCACGAACGCACCAAAGGGTTTTATACCTCCAAGTGCGGTGCTGCACAAGAGATGAGGGTAGGCCCCTCGAAGCCACCATGCAGGTGGAGGTTTCAAACCACCTTACGCTGCGCTGGTAAAGAGCCAGGGTGGTGAGCGTTAAGGAAAAGGCCTCGCAGGACGAGGTCAGGTAGGATTTAAGGAGGCGAGCGCAAGCGAACCACTGATCAGGAATGATTCACGACTTTCGATGTATAGCAATGTAAACTTGCTTTAAATGCTTTGTTAGGTTTCTATTTAAAGTATTAAAACTCTAAGCGATAAAGGGAACCATCATTTTTTTTACAAGCGCCACGACCTTTTCCAGCCCGGTTGCCTACAAAGTATTCACATTGCATCATAGTACCTCTGTCACCATAGAGTGTGGCAATGCCTGGGTTAGTAGCTTGTAGTCTTAAGACAGTCTCTGTGCCGGTACCGAAAGCACCTCCTTCAGTTCCATAAACGTTTGAGAGGATATTACCAAAATTAAGATTAATGGCACG
>PKTW01000029.1 GCA_002868955.1 Desulfobulbaceae bacterium | reverse complement strand
CAATGGCTAAAATGCAGAGAGCGTTAATCAGTCTGACTGACAAATCCGGAATTGAAGATTTTGCCAGGCAGCTCGAGGACCTTGGCATCGAGATTCTGTCAACAGGCGGAACTGCCAAGAAAATGAGGGAAAATGGCATTGCGGTAAAGGATGTCTCGGAATTTACAGGTTTCCCGGAAATGCTGGATGGCCGTGTCAAGACTTTGCATCCCAGGGTGCATGGCGGCATTCTGTATCTTCGGGGCAATGCATCCCACGAAGAGCAGATGGCCTCTCATGGTCTGCAGCAGATAGATCTTGTTGCTGTAAACCTGTATGCCTTTGACAAGGCGACCCAGGACCCGAACTGCACAGTGGCCAATGCCATTGAAAATATAGACATCGGGGGCCCCACGATGCTTCGGGCTGCGGCCAAGAATTTCCAGTATGTCACTGTTATTGTAGACCCTGCCGATTATCCCCAGGTGCTTGCTGAAATAAAAGAACATGGCAATACTACCCTTGTGACCCGCTTCCGCCTGGCGGTCAAAGTATTTCAGCTCACCAGTTCCTATGACACGGCAATTGCTGCCTGGCTGTCCAAGGTTGATACAGCTGCCAATGCACATTTTAAGGGAGGAGCATAATGCAGAAAATGGCAGTGCTGCTGTCGGGCAGCGGCAGGACCCTGGATAACTTTCATGAACGGATCCAGGATGGCAGCTTAAATGCTGAAATCAAGGTTGTCATCTCCAATGTCAAGGATGTTTTGGGTTTGCAGAAGGCGGAAAAGTACGGCTACCCGAATTATCATGCGGTGGGGAACGGGGCAATCAATGAGATTTTAAAGGATTATGATGTCAATCTCATCTGCCTGGCGGGCTATTTGAAGCTGTATGAACCACCGCCTGAGCTCCAGCGGAATGTATTAAATATCCACCCGGCCCTGATTCCGTCCTTCTGCGGTGACGGGTTTTATGGCATGCGTGTCCATCGGGCGGCCAAGGCCAAGGGTGTAACGGTCAGTGGCTGCACCGTCCATTTTGCCGACAACCGGTATGATGAGGGGCCTATTGTTGTACAGAAATGTGTGCCTTTGGCGTATGATGATACACCTGAGGAAATAGCAGCAAAGGTTTTTGCTGTGGAGTGCATCGCATTCCCGGAAGCCATAAACCTTGTGGATGAAAAAGGAATAGATTTTTTCTGGAGGCGTGTTGAGAATGGCGCGTAAGAAAAAAGTAATAATGTCGTCCCAGGATATTGAACGGGCGCTTGACAGGATCGCCCTGCAGATTCTTGAAAGAAATCTCAGGTTGGAAGACCTGGTCATTGTAGGCATTCATACGGGCGGTGTTTTTCTGGCAGATCGTATTCATCGCATTATAAAAGAACGTGAAAAGAAAAATCTCCCGGCAGGAAGCCTTGACATCACCTTGTACCGGGACGATTGGAGCAGGGTAACCCAGAACCCTGTTGTCAAGAAAACAGATATTTCCTTTGAGGTGGAAGGAAAGACCATGATACTGGTTGATGATGTACTCTATACAGGCCGGACTATCCGGGCGGCTTTGGATGCAATAATGGATTTTGGGCGTCCCAGCAGCATTCAGCTTGCAGTTCTGGTTGACAGGGGAGGGCGGGAACTGCCTATTCAACCTGATTACACCGGAATGGAGATAAAGGTCGGCACCAATCAGCACATTCACGTGCTTTTGCATGAGGATGCAGGCACTGATGAAGTTGTATTGGATTACAGCAGTTGAAGTACCGCCTATGCTGAGTAAGTCATGTTTTTGCTGCAATTTGTGGGAACTATATTCAGGAGATATTCTGACCACGATCTCATGTGCGGTGTTCCATCAACCTGTTGAGGTTTTTTATGGCAGAAGAAATTGCCGTTAAAAGATTAGATCTGCATCATGTTCAAAAGCGGGTGCGGGAGAAGCTAAAGGATCATATACACTATGATTTCAGTCCGCTGCAGAATAACCTGTTGAAGAGTTTTTTCGACCTGGTCCAGGAATATGACCGGCTGGATGATTTCTACCGCATTTCGGTTGTAGTACTCCTAGAATCCATGAAGGTTGAGAGCGCGTTCTACCTCCTCGATGCGGAAGAGAAACATCTCAAGCTGGTATGCAATAGCCTGGAGGGCATTATCCGTGAGCCACGCCCGATACCGACGGGCATATATCTCAGTGATAAGGCCTATAAATCTGAAAACTCCTATATCGTACCGATTTATCGGAAACCGCCCCAGAAATTGCCCAAAGATGAAAACTTCCTGAGCCCGAATCAGCAGCCGTGGCAGGAAAATATCCGGATTCTTGGCATGTTTGAGATCTCTCCGTTGGAGAAACTCACAGAAGCGGATCAGTTTTTCCTAAACAAGTATGTCAACCGCATCGGGTTCAGGCTCCACAACCGCCTCCTGGCTCAGCAGAACATCAAGCATCTCAAATTCATCAACAGCCTGGTGATGGATATTGAGCACAATGTTATTATTCCCAATATGTATTTCAAGCACCTGTTCAACCAGCTCCGCAATAAAATAGGCGATTTGCAGGAACTTGAAATGGAAATGACTGAATATAGGAAAAACTCCGAGGTAAGCAGCGAAGCTTGCAACGCAATCATTGACAGGATGTCTACCCTGCGCGAAGATCTTCTGGGATACCAGCAGGAGATGCTGAAACACCATGCCAATGTAAGTCTTTTTCTGGAAAGTTTATTCCGCAGGGAACATTTTGCGCGCGGGCATCTTGTTATACGTCCCAAACTGTGCAAGGTTGAGAAGGAGATCATCCTGCCGCAACTTGAGCAATACAAGAGCCGCTTAAAAACAAACAAAATAACCATTGACAGGCCAAAAGGCATGGATGAGGAAGAGATTCCCATCATGGTTGACAAGGGATTGCTGGCACAGGTGTATGCCAATTTTTTTTCCAATGCAGTCAAATATACCGAAGAAATTAGTGAAGCTATGGGAAACCACAGAAAGGCAATGGCTTATGGCCGTGAAATAATAGATGATTACTTCGGGCCAAATCAGAGGGGGGCAAAGTTCAATGTTTTCACCACTGGGGATCACCTGTCATCCCATGAAGTGTCGGCCCTGTATTCAGACGGATTCCGCGGGATAAATAGCTACAGTAAGCCTGGAACAGGCCATGGGCTCTCCTTTATCAAGCATGTTATTGAAATGCATGGCGGTAGGGTGGGTTATGAGGCCACAGACCAGGGTAACAATTTTTACTTTGTCATCCCGCTGCCCACAGTCAAATTCTTACGCCCATGGCCTGAACAGTTGGAATTTGACGATAAGTAATTGAGTCATTGCTGTTTTTATTGGCAGCAATGAAAGAAAACCTCGACCAAGTAGTCCTCTGCAAATATTTTTTAGACTATCCCCAATCAATCACTCTTTTCTCGTGTGAAAAACTGATCTGATCGTGAACTGATGTTCCCCCTTAAAGATAATATCCAGGCCAGGACTTTTCCCATCGTCAATATTGGTCTGATAGTTATCAATATAGTATTTTTTTTATACCAGATGTCTTACGGCCACAAGGGTGATCAGCTGATCCTCGCCTTTGGTTTTATCCCGGCACGCTTTTTCGCCCAGCAGGCAGAAGGCTGGATTAACATATCCCGCTTCCTGCCTGTTTTCAGTTCAATGTTCCTGCATGCCAATTTGCTGCATCTCATCTCGAATATGTGGTTTCTCTGGATTTTCGGCGATAATGTGGAGGATTGCATGGGGCACGGCCGCTATTTTCTGTTTTTCTTACTGTGCGGCTTAGCATCGGTGGCAGCTCAGGCTATAGCAAATCCTCAGTCCACCATTCCGATGATCGGCGCCAGCGGTGCCGTTTCAGGAGTACTCGGAGCCTATTTCCTCACCTACCCACAGGCCAGGATACTTACACTGCTGCCAATTTTCATCCTCATATACCTCATTGAACTTCCAGCCTACTTTTTTCTTGGCTTTTGGTTCATCATGCAGTTTATCGAAGGTTCACTTGATTCACTGAATTCACAAAAAATGGTAGGGGGTGGAGTAGCCTTTTGGGCCCATGTGGGTGGTTTTGTAGCGGGTGTGTTGCTGCTGCAGGTATTCCGCTGCAAAGACTGGCAGAGGCCTGTGATACAATCTAAGAAAAAGATCCGGCGTATAGGACGGCGGTAAGTGCATATTGGTCTGTTGAAATTTGCTGTGAAGGTGATTTCCGGCACTGGCTGAACAATTAATTAAATTCTACAGGTCGCTTCGCTAAATTACGAAACTCTCCGCCTGTGGCGGATCAGGCAAATCGCAATTTTGCACGCCGCAACTCTTTGAATTTTAAGCAAATTGTTAAAATGCTTGCCAACAACTTTAGTAACTGCTTTAGAATGGATATTGAACAAAAAATTTATAGCTGCACTCAGATATATGAATGACAGACAGAAGCTGAAACCGGAGCTGCTCGCACCTGCCGGGTCCATTAATATCTTTGAGAAGGCAATAGAGGCAGGTGCGGATGCTGTTTATATCGGGGCGCCGGCTTTAAATGCCCGCGCTCTATCCAAGGATTTCACTTTTGCCGAAATTGCAGCAATGATCCACTTTGCCCATGCAAAGGGAGTCAAGCTGTACCTGGCTGCGAACAGCCTGCTGAAGGAAAATGAAATTCCGCAGGTTCTGGAAACCCTGGCCATGCTGGAAGCGCTGCAGCCGGATGCTCTCATTATCCAGGACCTGGGGGTTTATCATCTCTGCCGTACGTATTTCCCGCATTTGCGGCTCCATGCCAGCACCCTGTTCGGTGCTCACAACTCCCTTGCGGTCCGGCAGTTTGAAAACATGGGTTTTGAACGCGTGGTGCTGGCCCGGGAACTTACAGTTAAAGAGATCAGTTCCATTGCCAGGACAAATGACATGGAGCTGGAGGTCTTTATCCACGGTGCCCTCTGCTTCAGTTATTCAGGATTGTGTTTATTCAGTAGTTACCTCGGCGGGAAAAGCGGTTTGCGCGGGCGCTGTGTACAGCCATGCAGACGGCGCTACCAGTGGAACCAGAAGGGAGAAAAACCGGGCTACTATTTTTCCATGAATGATCTGAGCGGTATCGATCTGATCCACGGACTAAAGAAGGCAGGTGTATCGTCATTTAAAATTGAGGGCAGGCTGCGCAGTGCCCATTATGTTTCCACCGTGGTCAAGGCATACCGGATGGTCATTGATGCAGATACCGGCGACAAGAAGATCCTCGCAAATGCCAAAGAGTTGTTGGGTCAGGCCATGGGAAGAAAAACCAGCCAGGGATATTTCAGCACAGCAGAGTCAAAAGAATTAATTTCGCCATATCATTCGGGCAATATCGGGATGTATCTGGGGCAGGCTGGTAAAGGTACAGGCAAGGGGAAGGTTTCGCTGGTATTAAAACAATCAATACAGGTCGGAGATCGCTTGCGTTTGCATCAGGAGGATACAGGGGAGAGGGTCGCCTTTAGCCTGCGAAACATAACAAAAAATGGCCGGAAAATATCCCAGGCTGATCCGGGTGATAACATCATGCTTGAAGTTCCGGCAGTTGTAAAACAGGGAGACAGTCTGTTTAAGGTTGACAGCCGTATGGCCAGGGAAGCTGAAAGAAAAAAGCCCGGCCTTGATGCCGGGCGGTTCAACCCAACAGTGACAAAGTTACAGAAAAAGACAAAACAGAAAGTCTCGACAATTCAAAAAAGCCTGGCGGCTGGCCAGATCAGTCACAAAAAACAACCTGCTGCAGGAAGAAGAAAGAAAGGTTCATCAGCAGCCATGCCTCGTACATATATTAAAATTGATGATCTGCAGGTCCTAAAACTCCACTTGCCGGTTATGCCTGAATTGCTCCTGGTGGAGCTCAACCGAAAAACCTATAATGATTTTCAGCACCATGGAAAAACTGTTAAAAAATTTCAGCATAAGATGGTCTGGTGTCTGCCTCCAATACTATTGGAAAACGATTTGGAATTTTTTAGTAAAGCAATAAACCTGCTTATTAAGAAAAATTTTAGAACCTGGCAGATCGGACACGTCGGGCAGCAGTTATTCTTTGATGGAAAAGAGAGATTGAACCTCTTAGGGGATTACACCTTGAATATTCTTAATTCCCAAGGGCTGTATGCCCTGCATTCTCTTAAACTGCAGAGTACGCAAGCAGCTATAGAAATTGACCGGGAAAGCCTGGGAGACATTTTAGGCAGCAAATCAGCAGCAAAGGCCGGGGTTGATCTTGGCATGACAGTTTATGGTACGCCTCCTCTTTTTACTGCCAGGCCTATGGCTTCTCATTTTATATATGCGCAGCCCTTTGTAAGTCCCAAGGGCGAATCATTTGTTCTGCGCAAATCCTGGAATTCCACTGTGGCACTTGCTGAAAATCCTTTTTCACTCCTGGCAAAGTTGTCTGAACTGTTTGGAATGGGTGTGAAATACGCAGTCATTGATCTATGCCATCGTAAGATCATACGAAAAGAAATAGACGAGATTGGTCGAGAATTAGCAGGCAAAAGGTACAGACGGAAACTCTCTATGTTTAATTACAATGGCAGCTTGTTGTAAGTTCTTACTAATGCAAGTTAAAGTCAACATATCCATCGACAATAGTGCATCAGTATGGGTCTGCCAAAACTCAACATTATGGCAAGATATCTGGAGTTTAATATAACTACAGAAGAGCCGGTAGTTATTGTTTGGGCCGGTTTCAAATTCATATCATTTTATCACTTTGTAATTTCTTGTTAACTAAGACAAAAATACAACTAAAGGACTGGATTCCCTCCAGCCTGATAAATAAAATACTCCAAGAAATACTCCTGGCGGTCGATTGACTTATTTATAAAATAATTTTTTTATAATAAAGGTGATTAATAATTATCCACATTATAAAGCCAAACCTTCTATGAGGCAGGGACGATAAACTACAGGTTTTTGTAAAAGATAGCCGAGTAGCAAAGAGCCAAAAACAGCTTGGTTTTTTACAGATGAGAAATTATTAAACGGAGAAATCAAATGGCCATGAAGATATGTCCCAACTGCCTGATTTCGGTTTCAAAGGAGAACCTTCTCTGCCATCAGTGCGGTCAAGACATTAATAAACGGCCAGAAAGCAAGTCTCAAGAAAGCGCTTCAAAGAGCAGATCATATAAGTCTAATTTGTTGAACAAGTTTAAATTCCTGCAATCAACCAGAACCAAATCAAATGGATTGATTGACTAGTTAAGGTTGCCACTTGAAATGGCAACTTCGTAATAGGCCCAAAAAGTTACTACTGTGACAAAATGTCTTGATTATATTGACCACTTTCAACTCCAACGCTGTTATCTAGCAATAATTATATGACAAAAATTAATATAACTAGATCAAATTTATACTAGCTTTTTATTCCATAAACTCGGAGTTCCCATCATGGCCCTCACCAAAGCTGATCTCATCAACCAGGTTCATTCATCTAGTCCCAAGTTAAGTAAAGTTCAAGCACGTGAAGCTGTAGAAACCATTCTGAAAATAATGAAAGCCAGTCTTGGAAGTGGTGATGATGTTTTACTGTCAGGATTCGGGAAATTCAATGTCAAAGCTAAATCGGCCAGGAAAGGGAGAAACCCTAAAACTGGCGAAGCAATGATGCTGGAAGCCAGGAAGGTTGTTACGTTTAAACCAAGTGGAATATTACGAGAGAAAGTGAATGGTGATTAAAAATTTTACAGAACGGAGACAGCATGAAAGGCAAGAGTGCAAAACATTGTCGTCGGTTTTCTCAATTCTGATGAAACTGTAGTGACCGGATTAATCAATGATATTTCACTGGGGGGTGTCACCTTTACACATGAACTCGGAATGGCACCTGTTGCCACCATCCATTCAATCGATCTAATTGCAGAGAGCAATTCCCTGAACGATCTTCCCTGCGGATACGCCTTAAGAAGTTTAATAAACCGCTGCACCTCTCTTGGGATCAAAAACATAACCTAAAAATGTCCGTCTCGTTTTCAGCTAATAACCATTTACCTTCATCTACATTTCGTTGGACAGGCATCCTTGACGACAGGGTCAGAAATGGTCTTGCATTTTTAATTATTAATTACGAATGGCAGCAATATTTTTTGAGTCGTGAATGATTCTTAAATTTAATGGATGTCCACTGGATATTTTGAATTCAGGTCTGATTTAAATTACAGGGATTTTCTGAAACTTCTTGACTCGCTCCCCGGTAATGGATGCTTTCTCGCAACTGCTGCCGTCTTTGGGGTTACAGTCAAGGAGAATGGTCATCACCCTGTCAGCCAATCTGTAATGACCTGCATCTTCTAATCTCGCCAATAAGTCTGACATCAATTTGTTGAATTCAACACATTTCTCATAATCTGAAGTGGCACGCTGATGGAGGCCACAAGCCCTTTCCAGGTCTTTTTGAATGTCGTCGGGAAGTTCTTTGGTCATTGCTAATTTGGTATCGAGCAAGGAATGTCTTGATTATTTCATTAATAAAGGCCCCTCCCAATTAAGGAAAGGGCCTAACAGGATCTAGCATAAATAAAGCCGAGATGCCTCTTGGAGAACTTGGCTTTATAATTGACTAACGCTGAATTTATTTGCAGTCAGAGAGCCACAGGCAGTTCTCCTGACCGCAGGAACTTGCTGCACCGGTTTGAAAGCAGGGAGTGTTGTTTTCAGTTTTCTGGATCATTCTGACTAGTTCCGCTTTTTTCATCTTGCTGGCATTCAGCCCCATCTTTTTTGCAAAATCTTGAATCTCTCTTACAGTCATTTTTGTGTCTCCTAAGTTTGTTATTCACTTGAATTTGGCAATATGCCCAAAATCTTAAATATAAAAACGCAGGAAAATACTTCTGTGTTAATATTCTGTCAATCATTTTTGATAACAGATTGGAATATAGCTGGAAAAGAAAAAGCGATTACATTTGTCGAACTAAACAATAAAAAGGTCCCTCACAGTTAAGGAAAGGGCCTTTCTGGGTGCACTGATAGAATCAGTATCTATACCGCAAGGGCACTCTTTTCAGTACCCCCTTGAGGGGTATAAGTTTCGTACGAGCAGGCAAGCTGCTCAACTCAGCTTTATCGCTTCTCTATCCCCTCATCCCGTAAATTCTCTTTCACAGCCTCAATGGGCACTTCTTCCCGGTGAAAGATTCCTGCGGCCAAGGCCGCTTCCACACAGGCCTTGTTTACAGGATAATAACCTCAGTCATACCCGAGAACAATCGCTCTTTTTTCCTTCTGTATCACTTTGCTGTAATCTGCCGAAATAGCACTGCGGAGACTGTTGAGAATCTTCGTGTATGAGGTTTGAGAATTATCTTGTGTTTTTGCTTTTCTCTTTCTTTTCATAATGTTTCCCCATGGAATTAGATTTTTGAGATCCCGGTTCATGTTACATTTTAATGTAAGTAATCCAAGAACCATGCCACCCTGGTTTATTAATTCATATTGCTCATATTTTCAGGATGTTAAAGTATAATCTATGGATTATTGTCGTGGTAAATATATAACATTTTTGTAAAAAATTACAGAATGGCTACAAAAATTATAACATTTTTGCAATAAATTAGCAGTGCTGTTGCCACAGACATTATTGTTGGGGGAAAAATGGAGGTGGAAAGAGTGAAAAAGTATTTAGTAATAGCAGCTTTGGTCGGAATTCTTAGTTTCGTGGGTTTTTCCATGGTAAGTGCGCGGGGAAATCATGGCCATGGTCCTGGTATGGGTTATGGATATGGTGAT
>PKTW01000154.1 GCA_002868955.1 Desulfobulbaceae bacterium | reverse complement strand
AACGGTGATAAAAATCTTTCCTGCTGGTGCATTGGGGCAGCCTCCGGCGAAGAGCCATACTCGCTCAGTGTATTATGGGAACTGTCAGGGTTGAAAAAAGGGGGTACGTCTCTCAAAATTGTGGCCACTGAAGTAGACCAGCATATGATTGGCCGGGCCAGGAAAGGATGCTACCCGGCCAGCAGCATCACCCATTTACCTTCCAGGATAAAAAAAATCGCTTTCATTAACAGGGAATCACAATTCTGCCTAAAAGAAGAGTACAGGAAGCGGGTACAGTTTGTGCAGCAGGACATCAGAAACGAGCAGCCCGATTCATCTTTTGATCTCATCCTCTGCCGCAACCTGGTGTTTACCTATTTTTCCCGGGAACTGCAGGAAGAAATCGCCCGGAAAATCCTCACACGTTTGGAACCGTGTGGCGTGCTGGTGACAGGTGCCCACGAAGCACTTCCCAAATCGCTGCAGGGCCTGGTTCCCTGGTTCCCGGGACAGAAAATTTACCGCCGAAAAATTTAAAATTTAGATTGACTTTGGCATATTTTTTACCAATATGGGCCTATGCCTGAAACAGATGCCCAAAGCCTTCCCAGAACCCCAAACTGGCTCATCTTCTCACTGGTTGCCATCGGCATCTTCATGGCAACCCTCGACGGTTCCATTGTCAACATTGCCCTGCCTTCCATCATGACTGATTTTGAGGTTGAGCTTGCCACCATCCAGTGGGTGGTCATGATATACCTTTTGACCGTCACCTCGCTGCTGCTTTCTTTTGGCAGGCTGAGCGATATCCGGGGCAGAAGGATTGTCTACAGTTTAGGCTTGTTCCTGTTTTCCTTTGGCTCCCTTTTCTGCGGCCTGGCCCAGTCAGCCCACTGGCTCATTGTCTCCCGTTTTTTCCAGGGGCTTGGTGCTGCAATGACCATGGCCTGTACCCCGGCCCTGATTGTTGACACTTTTCCGGAGACCGAACGCGGCAGGGCGCTCGGCATGATGGGTTCCGTGGTGGCTTCAGGCCTCACAGCCGGACCGGTGCTGGGCGGCCTGCTGATCCATTATTTTTCCTGGCGCGCCATTTTCTATATAAACATCCCCATCGGGCTCCTCACCGCCACAGGAGTATTTTTTCTCCTAAAGGGCAGCAAGGCCGACATCACCAGGCAAGAAACCTTTGACTGGTCCGGGGCAGTCATCCTTGCAGTGCTTCTGGGATCCTTACTCATGGCCATCACGCATGCCTATGACTGGGGTTATTTTTCAACTCCCACCCTTTTGCTCCTGGCCCTGTGCATCCTGGCCGCAGCCTGTCTTCTTTATGTAGAAACTCGAGTCCGTCACCCGATACTTTCACGCTCCCTTTTTGAGATCAGGCTTTTTTCCATGCCCATCATGGCAGCGGTTATTCTCTTTGTCTGTCTTTTTTCCCTGGTCTTTCTCATGCCGTTTTATCTCATTCATCCCAGAGGTTATCCGGTAAATACCGTAGGTGGCATAATGGCATGCATCTTTGTGGCCTTATTTGTTGTTTCACCTTTTTCAGGAGCACTCTTTGACCGCATCGGCTCCCGCTTCCTCTGCACTCTGGCCATGGCGCTTATTGCCTGTTCGCTTTTCTCCCTTTCCTCTATCCCTGTCAAGGCATCTTTTTTCTCTATTATATGGCGTCTCTCCCTGGCCGGCATCGGCACAGCCATTTTTCTGCCGCCTAACAGCGCTGCCGCATTCAGTGCCGTAACGCCCGAAAATCGCGGGGTCGCTTCGGCAACAGTTGCTGCAGCCCGGAATCTCGGCATGGTTTTGGGGGTGGCCATTGCCGGCGCTATCTTTAACAGCGTATTTTACAATTTAAGCAATGGCTTGAGCCTGAAAGAGTATCAACCTGCCCTGGAAGGGATATTCATGGACAGTTTTCATTTTGTCATGAAAGCTGGAGGGTTTATCGCCATTCTCGGCATGATTATTTCCTTCCTGCGCGGCCCGGAAAATGTAAAAGTTGGCAGCCGGCAGTTATAAGTCGGCGGAATGATTTATGCTAGGCTGATTGCTGACCGCTAATCTTTTCCGCCATTTATAAAACTCATGGCTGGCAAAAAGCAGGATCGGAAATGGAAGCAGGATCCACATGTCTGAGAGAGGTACCGTGGCAGTATTAAAAATATTCTGCACCGGCTCGACGTAGAGCAGCATCCAGATCCAGGCCAGTTCAATAATCATTGCACCAATCAAGAGTGGATTTGAGAAAAATCCCAAGCTGAAAGCGGAAAATTCCCAGCTCCGCATGGTCCAGGCATTCATGAGCTGACAGCTGATCGCCCCAAGAAGCGTCATGGTCATGGCCTGGCGGTGCAGGTGGGGATCGGCAAGCTCGACAACACCATACTGCCAGCCATGCAAAAGCAGGAATGAAATAAAGGCTACCATGGCTGCTGTCGCCTCTATCATACCTACGAAAAAGTAACCCCGCTTAAAGACTTCCCAGTCAAGGATTTTTTCCTGGCTGCCGGCAGGTGGCCTGTTCATGATATTTTTCTCAGGCTTTTCACTGCCAAGGGCCAGGCCCGGCAGCATGTCGGACCCCAGGTCAATTGAAAGAATCTGGATAACCGAGAGCGGCAGGGGGATTTTCAGGAAAAACTGCAGGATATAGGGCACAATTTCCGGCACGTTTGACGAAAGGATATAGGTAACAAATTTCTTTATATTGAAATAAACCGTCCTGCCTTCTTCTATGGCGGCAACAATGGTGGAAAAGTTGTCATCCAGCAGGATCATGTCTGCTGCCTCTTTAGCTACCTCGGTGCCGCTTTTCCCCATGGCGATACCGATGTCAGCCTTTTTCAGTGCCGGAGCATCATTGACACCGTCCCCGGTCATCGCCACGACTTCACCACAATTCTGCAGGGCAGATGCAATCCTTAATTTCTGATTACTTGCCATGCGGGCAAAAAGAATATCATTATTTGCGAGGATTTCTTCAAGTGTGTCATCATTTATCTTCTCAAGTTCATCTCCATTTATGACCCTTTCATATTCCATACCTATTTTCCGGGCGATGGCTGCTGCTGTGTGGGCGTTATCCCCTGTAATCATCATGGTTCTGATGCCCGCTTTCTTGCATATTGCAACAGCCCCGGAAACCTCGGCCCTGGGAAGATCCATGATCGCTATAAGCCCGAGCAGGACCATGCTTTCTTCGCTCTCACCCTCTCCCATGGCTATGGCTAAAACTCGGTATGCTTCATTTTCATATGCTTCAGCCTGCGCGCTTACCTTTTTTCTAAATTCTTCATCCAGGGGTATTGATGTATTGTCCATATTCTGATAGAAATTACATTTTTCCAGAAGGACCTCTGCCGCCCCTTTCGAATAAATAAAGGACTTACCGTCCTGCAGGAATACAGAGGACATCATCTTGCGTTCACTGGTGAAAACATGTTCCTGCACCTTTTCTCCGGAAATATCCTCGATGCCTTTTTTATATGCCGCCGCAACAATGGCCAGTTCAGTTGGGTCTCCCCGAATACCCGTTTTGTCAATGACTGCTTTGCAGTTGTTTAAACCGGCCTGCAGTAGCTGCTCCAGCCGTGCAGCACCTGTTTCAGTCTCCTGTGCAAATCTGAATTCTCCGGATTTCTGATACCCCTCCCCTGTAATGCTTATCAGATCTCCGCCCGTCAGCCAGATGGAGCGCAAAGTCATTTCATTACGGGTAAGGGTTCCTGTCTTGTCCGTGCAGATGACAGAGGCACTTCCAAGAGTCTCAACCGAATCAAGATTTTTGATAAGGGCATTTCTTTTTGCCATCCGCTGGCTGGCCAGGGATAGTGACAAGGTAATGGTAGGCAGCAGGCCTTCAGGAACATTAGCAACAATGAGTGAAAGCGCAAAAATGGAGGCCATCAGCGGCCCCTTGGCGGAAAAAATCCCCAGAACGAAAAAAACCAGGCCCATAATCAAGGCAATGACGGTAAGTATTCTCGTGATCCTGATTATCTCCCGCTGCATGGGAGTTAGACTTTTCTGCACATTCTTGGTAAGGCTTGCAATCCTGCCAAATTCCGTGGCATTGGCAATGGCGCTTACAACAGCGACACCGCTGCCTGAAATTACCGTGGTGCCGGCAAATACCATGTTCTTGGCAGCTAAGGGATTTGTCTGCTTTGAAGGCTCGCTATTGCGTGAAGCCGGCGCTGATTCCCCATTAAGTGATGAGAGGTTCAGATACAACGAAGTAGTTTCAAGCAGTCTTCCGTCTGCCGCCACCTTGTCACCCTCATCCAGGACCATAATATCTCCCGGCACAAGTTCCTTTGAATCAATGGCTGCTGTCTCTCCATCACGGCGGACGTTGACCATAGTGGGCATGAGTTTGAGGAGCGCCTCCATTGCCTTGTCAGCCTTATATTCCTGCCAGAAGGTAAACGTGGCATTGATAATGACTGCCCCTAAAATTGCGTAACCCAGTATGTCATTGCCCTGACCCGGAGCAAAACGAGCTGACAGAAAGGAAAGCAAAGCAGCCACTTCAAGAAGGATTGCAAAAAACTGGACATATTCCTTCAGGTAGGAGAGCAGGTAATTTTTTTTCTTTTCGCTTTCAAGAACGTTAGGCCCAAACTCCTGCTGCCGCCTGATAACCTGGGAAGCAGCAAGACCATTTTCAGAAGTCTTGAGGCTGCGCAGCAGGACTGCTTTTTCCTGCATGAAAATCTTCATCTGGCTTTTTTCCGCAGATAGAAAGCAATAGTGTTGACAGGCGTGAAACGCTGCAACCGCTCAATAGGTTTTAGTTTGGCAAAGGATGAATAGGCCGACAACCTTTCTCCCCCGACAATCATGAGTTGAAAATCAGTGTGCGATAAATGGTGCAGAACCTGATCAATTTCGTTGAGGGTAATGGAGTGTTTCAACCGCAGTGGAATATTCATGAGTTTTGCCAAATACCTATAATGGGAGAGCCTGTCATCTATTTTCTGTAGATTTCTCTTCGTGTCTCCCAAATCCAACCTTGCCCGTTTCTTTTTGCTTGTAACGGTCACACTGTATATTTCACCGCTTGCCTTATATGCCTTTGCCATGGAAGCAAAAAAGGTGAACTTCTCCACAGATATCCTGTCCTCCTTAATGGGCAGAACAATCCTTTCGGTTGACAAGGTTGAGTGGACATGCACTACTCTGACCTCTGCCAAATCAACAGGTAGCGACATGCTTCTGAGTTTTTCACTAAAGGCGCGATTCAAGAATTTCTTACGTTGTCGATATCGGGTGCTGCAGAAAAGAATTTCAGACTTATTTTCTTGAAGATAGCGTTTTGCTGTCTCGGCAGGGCTACCTTCAAGAATAACCCTTTCGGGTACCATGTCGTACTCTCCTGCAGCCTCTTCAATGTTCGCCATGCTTTTTTCAACAGCGTCTATGGAGTCGTCAGGGTTTGCGACATGTAGTAAAATTAAGGACAAACCCTGAGTTCTGGCAAAATGCAGACTATACAGGGCTGCAACTTCCGAAGTCACCTGACCGTTTATAGCAGCTATTGCATTCATTAGCGCACCCCCATTAAAAAAGGCCCCAACACACACGAATATATATAATAGTGCATAAGGACCTCTTTTTTAAGCTGAATAATTTATTTTCAGACTATAGCATAGGCTTAATTATATTGCTTTTTTTATGAATGTGTCAAACATTTACAGGCATATGGTTAAGAAACAGTTATCATGTTTTCGGCTTCCACTCCCGCGCCATCTGCTTGGCTATGGAAATATCCTCCGGCGTCATTTTTTCGGCAAGGCTGTCAATATTTTTCAGGGCCGCCTTGTTGTCTTGACTGGCGGCTAAAAGAAACCACATGTAAGCCACTTGATAATCCCTTGGCACACATTCACCTCTAGCATATTTTACCCCATAATGGTTTTGTGCACGTGCTTCACCCTGCTCGGCTGCCTTGCGTTTCCATTTTGCCGCTTCCTTGAGGTCCTGCGGGATACCCTTGCCTTTCTCACATAACACACCAAGACGGTACTGCGCCTTCTCATGTCCCTGCACGGCCGCCTTGCGAAACCATTTTACAGCTTCCTGGCAGTCGCGGTTTATTTCGGTGCCAAGCAGATACATGCGGCCAAGGTTGTATTGACCGAGCGCATCTCCAAGCTCGGCAGCCTCACGAAAGCATTTCACCGCTTTCCGAAAGTTACGCGAAACACCATCGCCGCTTTGATACATCCGCCCCAGGACATTCTGGGCCCGTCCTCTTCTTTCTCTGCCCCGATGTGGTTCCATTCTTCTTCCTCGTGTTTATTAGAACGCCAAGCTATATGCTTCGGCTATTAATACTCATGGAATAAGTCAGGATATAAAATAATCTGAAAGGTTTGCCACCTGCAGTCCTGCTCTGCTTACGCCTTTCTTACAACAAGACAACGGTTGTTAATTTCTTTGCCGTTTAATTTCCTGATCGCCTTCTTGCCTTCTTCGCGAACAGCCATTTCGACATAACCCATATTTTTTGACTGCCTGGTGTGTTGGTCTGTAATGATGAGGGATGAGAGAACTTCTCCGAAAGGGCTAAACAGATTCCGGAGTTCCATTTCTGTCATATTGTAAATAAGATTGCCGACATACATTTTCATAAACAGGCTCCTTTGGTGAGCTGCGGCAACAAATAGACTAACGGTATCGAACAGATACCTCCTGAATGGGATAAGCTTGTTGCT
This sequence comes from Desulfobulbaceae bacterium, assembly GCA_002868955.1. GTDB lineage: Bacteria > Desulfobacterota > Desulfobulbia > Desulfobulbales > BM004 > BM004. Next base: position 3,371 of record PKTW01000154.1, on the reverse strand, counting down.
TCGGTGAGAAAAACTCGTGCGCTATTTTTTTCTTTAAAGAATTAACTAAAAATATACCCCTAATCTGATATATTTACAAGCTATTTAATTTAAGCAGCGTGCCAATTATGGCAGGGCGGACTGCCAGGAGGGTGAAGGCGAACCCCTGCTTTCCCTTTTACAATACTTACCACAGGCGTCACCTCTGCAATTATTTATTGCCCCAAAACACTTGCACTAATTCATCCGTGCATTTTTTACTTTTACCTTCCCAGATCTCTATTTTGTGCTCAATAGCTGTACTTTGTTTTTGATACTTAGCCCTCAAGACATCATGCGCCTTTATTGAGCGCACTTGCAATGATTTTACCTCTTCAAAATAATCATCCCACGTTTCTTTTAACCGGGCCAGATATCCTATCATCTGTTTGCCAATGGTACTGCATTCATCCAGCTTGTTTTTTAAATTCGCATCTATTTTTTCACCTCTTTTATACATCAGGAAAATCTCATTGGCCTTATCCTTGGTTACATTATCTTCCTGGCTGATGTATAGAGTAAACGGATTCTCACCAATAAAAACGAATTTCAACGGATATTTTGTTATTATTCCGTTGGCCTTTTTATTGCCTCTATCAAATGAGGTGACTTTAAAAGCCAGCTCCCGAGCTAATTTTATATCTCCCAGATTTTCCAGCGCCTCGATGCTGACATAATAAGATTCGGCATTATGGGGCGCCATATCAATGATATTTAAACCATCTGCCAAGGCCAGCACATAATTTGCTGTATTCAAATACGACTCGCCCCGTTGTTTATACAACTCAATGGTTGGGTTGATATCTATTGCAGTTGTAAAATCATTTATTGCCTCTGCATATCTTTCTGTTTCAAAAAATAATTCTCCACGATATATATATGCCGTCCTGTTGGGATAAAGCTTTATGGAAGTATTTAAATCTTTTAAAGCAGGATCCATTTTGCCGGAATCCTTATAGGCCTTCCCCCTTAATAAATAAAATTTATACTTCATATCCTTGGGGCTTTCTTCAATAGCTTGGGTGTACTCATGAATAGAAATTCCTGCAGATACAAAAGTCGGCAAAGCTAAGGCCGCAATTATAATTATTGACAGGTAATTGATAAATCTCACATTTTTACCTACTGGCTAAAAAACAAAAAAAATTAATCCCAAAAATAAAATCGGCGCGGTGATAAGAAATCTCTTTATGGGGTCTGTGCTGAAAACCTGGATGGTTGTGACAATCCACCCCGATTTTCTGATCACTAATTTTTATAATGAATTTGCGATGGGGCTGTCAACAGAAACGATTTTTTAGTAACTGCAATTGCCTGTCGAAATCTTTCACAAAATTTGCCAAGGGACGAATATCACATCTTCTCAAAATCCAGCTGGCTTTAACAATCTTTCCCCGAGGGGGCACTTCAATTCTGCAGGATTTCCACGGGTTTTAGAACAATTAGAGCAGGTCTTCGAATTCCGCCTCTGTTGTTTCAATCTGTGCCTGGACTTCCTCCCAGCCCTGATATAATCGTTCCAGTTTCCGTTCTAAGGCATTGTACTCTTTGCTGCACTCGGCAAATTTATCCTGATCCTGGTAAAGATGCGGATCTGCCATGAGAAGTTCCAGTTCCTTTTTGCGTGTCTCCAGCTTGCCAATCTCCTCCTCTACCTGTTCCACCCTTTTTTTCAGGGGGTTGAGTTTTCTGCTTTTCTCCTGCCTTATTTTTGCCTGTTCCTGCCTGGCTGCCTTGCTCTTTTGCTTCACCACCGTTTCCACTGCAGTCTCCCCAGGAGTGGTCCCATCCCTCTGATCTATTTTATTTCCTTCCTGAAGAATCTTCAGCTTATAAATATAATCTTCTATGTTGCCCTCATAGAGAGTGGCGCGCCTGTTTTTTATTTCCAGCACTTTATTGATAAAGTGGTTCACAAAATGCCGGTTGTGCGACACGATGATTATGGTGCCGTCATATTGGGCCATGGCTTCCTGCAGAACCTCCTGGGAACTCATATCCAGGTGGTTCGTAGGTTCATCGAGTATAAGCAGATTAGCAGGCTGCACAATCATCTTCGCCAGTGCCAACCTGCTTTTTTCTCCTCCTGAAAGCACCTGTACTTTCTTGTCCACCTCTTCTCCCTTAAACAGGAAGGTGCCCAGCAAACTGCGCATTTCCGTAACACTCATATCACCGGCTACAGCGGACAGGGTCTGCAAAGCAGTGAGGCCTGAAGCAAGCTCCTGGGCCTGATGCTGGCCGAAATAGGAAATTTTAACATTGTGCCCGGGCCGAATTTCCCCTGTATCCTGCCTTACCAAACCGGCAAGAATTTTCATAAGGGTTGATTTGCCGGCGCCGTTTACCCCGACGACCGCCATTTTATCGCCACGCTGCAGCTGAAAGGAAACATCTTGAAAAACATCCCTGTTTTCATATCCCTTGCCCAGCAACTCAATGTCAAGGGCCAGGCGGCCGCCCGGTGCTGCTGGCGGGAAATGAAACGAAACCTCCTGCTCTGTATCGGCCAGTTCTATGCGCTCCATGCGTGACAACTGTTTCAGCCGGCTTTGCACCTGTTTGGCCTTGGTCGACTTGGCACGGAACCGTTGGACGAATCGCATGGTCTGTCGAATCTGGGCCTGCTGATTTGCATAAGCAGCCCTCTCCACCTGCATGCGTATTTCTTTATCCGCCACATATTTTGAATAATTCCCCTTAAAGGCTGTCAAGCGCCCGAGACTCAACTCCCATGTTATTGATGTCACCTGGTCAAGAAAGGTCCGGTCATGGGAAATAATCACCAGGCCGCCGTCATAGGTAAGCAGAAAGTTCTCCAGCCAGGTGAGGGAATCAAGGTCAAGGTGATTGGTCGGCTCATCAAGCAGAAGCAGATCAGGCATGGCAAGCAGCAGCTTGGCAAGCATCAGCCGCATGAGCCAGCCGCCGCTCAATGAACTGCTGGGACGGTCAAAATCCTCCAATGAAAAACCAAGCCCCATAAGTACCTTTTCTATCCGGGACTGCACCCGGAAGATGTCTATTCCCCCCAGCCGGTACTGTAGTTCTCCCTGCTGTTTCAATAGGGTACTGAACTCGGCGTTTTCAGGCTCAACTGCAGCCAGCTGACGATTGACCTCATCGAGGTCCTGCTGCAGGACCAGGGTTTCCGCAAAGGCATTTTCCGCCTCCTGGTAAATCGTCCGTCCCGTATCAAGTGCTGTGGCCTCCTGGGGCAGATAGGCCATGCTGAAGCGTTTTGGCCGGTTGACAACACCGGGGTCGGTCTCAATAATGTTGCAGATAACCTTAAGCAAGGTTGATTTACCGGTGCCGTTTACCCCGACAAGTCCAATACGGTCATTGTCGTT
>PKTW01000152.1 GCA_002868955.1 Desulfobulbaceae bacterium | reverse complement strand
TTTTTTAAAATAATATCAATTCTGGCACGCTTAAACAATAGATTGTCGCGCAAAGAAAAGGTTTATATTCAAATTTTTTATATAAAGAAAAAGTTAACATTATTAAATCGTTGTTGACTTAGCTTAGCATTTACTCTTAAAGACGTAATTGAAGCATGATAGAAAAAGCCAAACTTGTTGCAAAGCAGGGACGGAAAGCCACAGGTTTTATGAAGATAGCTGGGTTGCCTTGAATGAGGTGGCTCGGTTTTTTGTATTTAAAGAAATGTGTGGGGAGGGACAATGGAAATCACAAGCGATTATAGACAAGATGGATACCAGAAGGGTCTTGTTGAAGGGAAAAGAACAGAAAATTATATTCAGAAGATAATAAATTTTTTTATATCTGAAAAACGAGCTCCTGTAATAGAGAGTGAGAGTGAGAGTGATTCGAGGATGTTTTGTTCTAAGTGCGACTCTAGATATGCAAATTTTATTGGACTTTGTCCTAAGTGCGGCTCTGGGTATACACAAGTTATTTGAAAAAATGTTGACTGTTATGAACCTCTATTGCCCAAATAAAATAGAGGGTTTTCCATTTCATATGCAGTACACTGGTTACTTTCAATTACTGCTATTAATCATCACTAGCGGTCCCATCCAAAAAGTTAACATTGCCAGTGCACACCTTAACTGGTAATTTTTCATTTTAGAGTCAAGATTGTGGCAAGATATATCGATTTTATCTCCCAAAAACTCTTCTTAAAGGAGTTTCACATGAGATACCTTATACTCTTAATCAGTCTTATCTTTCTAGTTTCCTGTTCTTCCGGAAGGTCTACTGTTCATGTGGTAGATTACCAAGTAAAACCTATAGATATGGAACCGGCCAAGGAAGCGAAATCTTTAAAAGAAAGTCTTGAACACGAAGATTATAAAGAAGTTAAAGATGATTTTGATATCAAAGAATTGGGTGAGAGTTTTAGTGGAACAGTTGTAGTCAAACATCCAAATGGTAAAATTAAATTAATTAGGAAGTTGGTAAACGGTAAAGTTGTAAAAAGTGAATCCTTTGATGAGAATGGTATAATATCGTATTCAACCCACATCAATGAAGATCTCATTCATCTGAAAAATTATAAGAACGGAGTTATTTCAACCGAAAATATATCTCATAAGAATTTACAAATTGATAAAGAATATAATGACATTGGCGAACTTGATTACATTATAGTTTATATGGAAGGAGGTAAAATCTGTTGTAAAGACTTTGAGAATGGTAACTTGTTAGAGGAATACTATTATCATATATCAAAAGGCGAATTAATTTTAAATGGAACCTACATGAAATTTTATCCTAAAGGTGGTCCTATAAAGCTAGAAGGGTATTACAAAAACGGCAAGAAGGATGGAGTTTTTATTACTAGAGGCCCTGACGGAAAGACAATAGATACTATCGTGTATAAAGATGATATCCCCGTTGAGTAAGGCAAAATTTCAGTTAAAGCATACAGGCTCTCTTTCTAAACCAAAACATAAACCTGTTGTAAACAAATTCTAAAAAGCAAGTTTATGACTTACGATATCTGCTGATATGTCTGACAGTGTCAAGCAGAAAAGACCTATCCATTGCCCCCTGTTTCATGGGGGTTTTCATTTCATATTTTAGGTATTGGCGATTTTCGGTTGCTGCTATATCTCTACAGTTGTGAATCGTTCCTGAATTATAAAGATATCCACTATAAAGTCTCTCCATGCGGGAGGCTTTTTTCTTGTTCAAGTTGACATTGCCAGTGGTTATCTTGGATGGTAAAAGAATTCTAAGTGATTAAAGCTTGTGGCAGGTAATCTTTATAAAAATTGTAAAAAGCAATATGGATAATGAAAGTGACAAATTGTCATTACTTGGCAAATTAAAACTGTTTTTAGCTGCTTTGGGAGTTAGTCTGAATTTTATATACCTCTTAGTTATTATTGCTTTTCCTCTGTCGATACCAATAATATTTTTTGTTTTAGCTGCCTTGGGAGTTAGTCTGAAATTAATATTCTTGTTAGCTATCTTTATTTTTCCTGTGTCGATACCAATAATCTTTTTTTTAAATGATGGACTGTTTTCCCCCCCTAAAGAAATAGTTGTAAATTCAAATGGAGAGATACCTGGATTGTTAAGGAGGTTGTCTGAAAAAATTCATGGGGATAAATTTTGGGAAAGTCAATTAACTAAAATCCGTAATGAAATCATTAAAGAGGAGTCAATACCTTTTGAGCAAGCTAAAAGAAAACAAGAATCTGAAGAAATGATGAAAAAAGTTTATGCGGAAAATCCTAGTTTGAGACCCAAGCTTACTCTTGCAGAAAAGTTAAGAAGGCGTGCGGATGAATTAGAAAAAAAAGAATCTGAACGACATATTGAAAAATTAAGACAGGAACGTATAAAAAATTTAAATGAAATAAAGCAGTTTATTGAAAGAAAATTGGGATCCCGATAGTATTTAATAATAATGAAAGATTACTAATGATATTTAGACGCTAACAAATAGAAAATACTGCCTCTTGTCCCCTGTTTTATCGGGGGTTTTCATTACATATGCAGGAATAAACGATTGATGATAGCTGCTTCTATCAATTGACACTCCTGAATGATTCCTAAATTATCAAGATGTACAGAGGATATGTGGACTGGTTGTATTCTTTATTCTTGAACCTGAGTACAATTTTAATTTTCTATTTCTTGCCCCCCAATAGCTGCAATCTGTTCTGAGTCATCATACTCTGCAAAAACAAGATATCTTTCGGGACCACCTGGAACCACTGCATCAAATGGATAGCAAGTTACCAATGTGAGAAGAGGAAAATCCGTCTCAATATTCATATCGAGGACCGCTTCATCAATTATCTGCGTGGCAACTACCTTAAAGGGCACCGTGCTGCCATCCTTCGTCTGCATTGCGATTCTGTCTCCTCCCCTTAATCTTTCAAGAAAACGGAATGAAGTGTCACGGTGACCGCTGATTATAGAGTTACCTGGCTGGCCGGGAAGGGAGCTCAGCGTCATGTGACCGGGCCCGAAGGCCAGCACATTTCCTGAGTCCCCTTCCAGTACGACCAGATCTATTTCATGTTCAGGTACTATCATTCTGGCAACAGGCCAGGTATCTGCCCATGGCCAGGGTTTTGTTGTTTCTCCCTTTTCTATGGTCTCCTGCCAGGATGAGCGGAGGAGGTATTTGGCAAGCCCTGCCTTGGCATGGATATATGTTCCTTTCCCGGTCAAGCAGAGCCCGGTTAGAAAGAGGGTGAGGGCGACATATCTAATGAGTTTGGCCTTCAGCATGACCTTTACCTTTCCCTGGCAGCCAGGAACCAGACAATGAGGGATAACAACAGGGCAAGAGCGCCCAGAATAAAGCAAAGCTCAGCGACAGTGGCTGTTTGTGGCAGATCGAAAACCTTGTTGTACTGCCATCCTTTTGGCATATTTGTCTTTGCCATTTTACTGTTCATGTTTTCGTGTTCCGGCCTGGATGGCGTCACGTCTACGGCAACAAGGCTTGTGTATTTACTGACCAGATGATGCTGCAGGGCAGTTTCAAGGACATTTTTTCTAACCTCATCTTGGTCTGCCCCACCATCGAGTGAGTCCATCAACGATTTTATCTTCTGTCGTGCCCAGAGAATTGAAATGCCATCACTTCCTCCTGCTGTCCTGGATTTTATCTCTGCTTCCCAGTATCTGCCGGCATAGTATCCTGACAATAAAAATTGCTCCGGAACATTTTCAGTACTGGCAACAAGTGTCAGTGGCTCACCAAGATAAAGATCAGGAATTGGATCAGGGAACATTTCCATTTCAGCCTGGTTTGAGATGGAAAGTCTTACATCTGTAAGCATAGGATTTTCCAGTTTGGTGTAAAGTTCCTCCATGCGTTCCTGCACCTCTTTGACATCACCGATGTATGTAAAAGTCCCTTTCCCGCGCTCTGCGATGTTACGCATGAAATAACTGTTCGGCGCCGAGCCGATGCCTATGGTGAAAATCCGGCTGTCCCCTAAGCGCTCTCTCACAGTCTGCAAGAGCTGCTGCTCATTGCCTACGGACCCGTCTGTCATGAAGATCACCTGACGGATCCGGTTGAGGTTCTTGCTCCCATCTAACGCTTCATACAAAGCCGGTTCGATTTCAGTACCACCTGTCGCTTCAAGCCTCTTGATAAAATGAAGTGCCTTTTGGATATGCTCCTTGGTGCCAGTCATGGGATAGTTGAAGAATCTGTCTACAATGTCATTAAAGGTGATGATGTTGAACCGATCTTCGGGTTGCAACCTTGAGACCGCAAAGACTAGTGCGTCTTTTGCCTGTCTAATTGAAGGCCCTGCCATAGAGCCCGAGACATCGACCACAAAAACCACTTCCCTGGGGATATGATAATCTGTGACACTATTCTCAGCCGGTGGCATGACCATGAGATAGATAAAGTTTTCACCTTTCTTTTCCTCTGCAAAAAGGGCTGCCTGTGGAGCTCTTCCCTTATCAGGAGCCCACTCCAGAACAAAATCCTGATCCGCCACCGCCCAGGTATTGTTCAGGCGTATCTCGGCTACCTCATCATTGATATAGTTGATATCAACTGCATGATAGAGGCTTTGTAGCTTGGCGAGGTTGAAGCCCGGATCAAGAATGACCTCCAGGGAAACTGGATTGTCAGGGTCTTGTCCGGGCTCAACCACCGGGGGAGAGATGCGGGGCGCATCCGGGACTTCGGTGGTGGCGAAGGCCCAGCCTGATAAATTAAATTCGTCAAATCTGTTTTCATTTCCGGTTTGCTGTCCAGGAATATATCTTGGGCCCACTACCGTGGGAAAACGCAGGGAGAAAAGACCATTGTCTAGCCGGACAGTTTGTTGGTATTCAAGCTCTACCTTTATGACTTCATGCGGCCCTATGTTAGCCACTGACATCATGAATATGTTGGGACGCTCCTGCTCCAGGAGAGATGCTTTTTTGCCTTCCTTTTTCGCCTGGGAATAGACTTTCTTTGCCTCTTCCCTTTCCTTGATAACCCCTTCAATGACCCTGTCGCCCACATCCATTGTCAGGTGACTGACCGCCGCATCTTCAGGCAGTGGGAACACATAAACTCCTTCGAGCCATTCATCACCCGGGTTCTCAAATTCCTGGATCACCCTGGCATAGGCAACCATGCCGGTGATCTCGATTTTCACATCCGTGTTTAATTGTGGGGCTGAAACATATTGACCGGATTTGACACTTTTAAAGAGTAGGCTACCCTCGCGGACCCCTGAAGGTTTCATGTGAGTTTCATTCTGAGGCAGCATGGAAGACTCTGCTTGAGCCGGGAACATAATTGACAGCACAACAAATATGAAAGAGGTGACAAGGAATGCAGCGATAAGAAAAACACCTGGGTCCCAATAGCTGGAAAGTGTTTGCTTGAATGATCTTTTCTGCCTTTTGTGATTGCCAAAATCGTTTGCTGTTAGCATTGAGTTCCCCCCCATATAATTTTTTTGAAAATGCCACTCCTGGGGACAGACTTTAAAGGGTGAAAGTGACTATGCAGTGAAAAAATCCTGACAATGTGAGGACAGAAAATGATGAATTATGACAGCACCTGTTCAGTGTGAGAAAATTGCTGTAATATGATGTAGTGAAAAATTGAGTGGGGGGAATATGTCGCGCCATATTGCAATAGTTGAAGATGATGAAGAACTCCGGCGTAATTATGCGGAAGCGCTCAGCCGTGATGGATACGAAGTGAGATCCTACGGAAGCCGGGCTGAGGCTGAAAAAGCCTTTGCCGCTGAACTTCCCGACATGGCCATACTTGACATCATGCTCGAAGATGAGCGTGAAGGCGGTTTTGAGCTCTGCAGGTTTCTGCGTGCAAAATCAGCGGTGCTGCCGATTATTTTTCTGACGGCCCTTACCAGTGATGTGGACAGGGTGTCCGGCCTCAGGCTCGGGGCGACGGATTATCTTTTCAAGAATATGACCACCCTTGAATTTCTGTCTGTCAGGGTAAGATCATTCTTCAACATGATTGATGCTTGGAAAAAACCGGTTGATACAGAAAAACGTTTGAAGGTAGGACGTCTGACTGTTGATGAGGACCGGATGGAGGTAACATGGGCCGGAAGATCGGTGAGTCTCACATTGACGGAATACTGGATTCTGCATGAACTGGTTAAACGCCCTGGAAACCCGAAGAATCACAGCCAACTTATGGTAGCTGCCCAGACAGTTGTCACGGATAATGCAATAGCCGCTTACATCAGGCGGATTCGTGACAAGTTCAGGGAAATTGATCCGGAATTCTCCTATATCAAGACAGCATACGGCATGGGCTACCGTTGGGTGGATACGGGATGAAACGTTTTTTTTCATTACGGGTCAAGCTGGCCCTGGTCTCAGTTCTGCTCCTGGCAATTCCTCTTATAGGCTTCTGGTATGCTGCACAGATGCAAGCTTATCTGCTTTTTGCTCATGAACAGGCTCTGTCGCTTACCGCCAGGGCAGTTGCCACCATATTGAATGAGCGTCCTGATCTTTTTGAAACCAATATCCTCCAGTCATTTGATGAGCAGAAGGAAGTCCACGCATACCTTATCAATAACAAAATAACCCTGGACGGTCTCACGCATGATTGGAGTGATCTCCTGGGACAGGCGAAATACTATGGTTTTGACAATGTCCTTGAAAATTATGGAATTTATGAGGATGCCACACTGAACTTCAAACACCTTATTGCCAAAGGTGACAATTACTACTATGTCCTGTTCATGGTCAATGATGAGAGCGTTGTTTTTCGTGATAGAACCTATGCCGGCCTGAACAGGAGTGATCATCTGCAGATTGCTGTGCAGGGTAAATACGAAGGGCAGCATGATCTTTATTTTCTCTCACCGTATGCGAGCGGTTTTGTTAACGGTCATCTGATGCGCAAAGACCCGCTGAACTTTGTTCCTGAAAGATATGAACCTGCTATCTGGGGATACTGGCGTGAAACTGTGGGCGGCTATATTATTGAGATCCGTCTACCAGTGGCCATGGTGAAAAATAATAGGATATCCTTTGCCATTGCAGACGTTGACGATCCTGTAACCAGAAAGCTCAATACAGTTGTGGGTACAAGTGGCACCAGACAATCCTCTGATCTTGGTTTTCTTTTGGTCCGCTCACAGATGCTGGAAAGCATCATATCCGCGTTGCACAGCCCATCAGCTAGAATAAGGGTCTTTGACAGCCGTTACCGGCAGCGGGCAAGTGTCGGGCAATACTACGGCGAATCCGATCGGTTCTTGATCGAAGGACAGAATGACTTTTCCTGGAAAAGTCTGCTGAAGCCTGTTTATGCCTTTTTCTCAGACAGGTATAAAGAGGAGTTTTCCAAGGATCCGAAATATTTGACACAGATTGAGGATCAGGATCTGAAAAGATTTTTTAAAAAGGGGCAAGCCTTTACCTTAAGACGTTCAGTGCCGGAATCAGACGCGGAAATACTGATTGCAGGGGAGCCCATCAGATATGGCAATAAAGTGATGGGAACAATCCTGGTTGAGCGGGCTACAAACAACATACTTACAGAGAAAAACAGGATAATTGAAAAAACCATTAACATAACTTTAGTGGTTTTTTTCCTCGGCGGGTTTGTACTCATTGCTTTTGCCTCACGGCTCTCTTCCAGGATCAGACAACTTGCGCGCCAGACCGAAGATGCAATCGGGTCGGATGGCAGAATCCAGGATAATTTCAAGGCTTCAAATGCACAGGATGAGCTTAGTGATTTATCCCGCAGGTTTGCAATTATGCTCAGGGAATTAAAAGAGTACAGCACATATCAGGAAAAAATGGCAGACAACCTGGAGCATGAGATACGCACCCCGATAGCCGGCATCAGCGCCTCTATCGCCAACCTCGAAAAGAAGATTATCACTGGCGATACCGAGGTGCGGAACCATCTTTCAGGCATTAAGGAAAATCTCAGGCGGATAGAGTCCATGATGACCAGTATACGCGAAGCGACACAGCTTAAAGATGCTTTAAAACTGGATGAGCAAACTGACTTCGATCTGAAAGAGGCTCTCACCGTCTGGGTCAGAGATGGTTACAGGCAGACATTTTTCGAAAACAGCTTTGTGCTGAAATTTCCTGAAGAGCCGGTATCGGCTTATGGAGACCCGAGACGTATCAGGCAAATGCTGGACAAACTCATCGAAAATGCCGCTGATTTCAGCCCTGTTGATAAACCGATAGCAATTGAACTTACTATAGAAGACTCGCATGTTGTGATAAGAGTTGTCAATGAGGGATCAGAACTTCCCACGGAACTGCAGGGCCAGATCTTCGACTCCATGGTGTCATTACGCCGTAAGTCAGATACGAAATCACACATGGGACTTGGCCTCTATGTGGCCAAGGTGATCGCAGAGTTTCACGCAGGGACTATTCGTGCTGAAAATAGAAAAGACGGGGTGGCTGGGGCTGTTTTCGTAATAACATTACCTCTCCACATGACAAATATTGAAAGAGGTTAGGAAGGGTTTCAATTTCTGCCATCTCTTTTGACTTGTGAATCATTCTTAGATTGTTAAGGTGTTCAATGGCAACCTTGACTGGTCATGTTGTTCCTGATTGTCAAGATTGTGGCAAGACATCTTGACTCTTTGATACATATACCCAGAAATGGCTCATTCGCACTTCATACCGCCGTTAACCCAAGCCATGACTTGGGTTTTCCATTCTTCCATGCCGCCCTTAACCAGGTTGGCTTCTTGTTTTTTTAAAGGCAGTTTGCCGCTATTAGGGGTGGCCCCTTCAATAGCCCAAAGCACGCGTGGGTCGTTGAATAGATGGTTTTCCATTTGGGCTGCCAGTAAATCGTCGCTCTTGAATTTGGCATGGAGAGCTTCCTTGATTTCTTCACAGGTTTCCTTCGCGTCCATGCCTGAGAGATAAAGCCCCGGCATGGCGAACCAGTCTGCTGTGTGTTCAAAACCGGTGACTTTCTGGTTATGGCATTTTTGACAACGGTTTACGTCACGGCGTTTGGCATGGGAGTTGAAATATAGCCCATCTTTATCCTGTTCATGAAAATCGTGACAGGTGGTGCACGCTTTGACCTGAAATTTGGCGTACAGATTGGTGCTAAACAGGGTGTCATCGGCATGGGCAACGCTAAAAGCAAGGAGCAGCAAAATCGTGCAAGCATATTTTGTGATATTTTTAAACATTTTCCCTCCTGTTGTATATAGTATGTCTTCTTACTGCCATTTTCGGCGTGCTTTCTTCAATTCTGGTCTGGTTGAGCGTTTGGTTAACTGTGATCTGCCCCCTCTAATCGGTCCACTTTGAATGTTAGTAGATTACTAAAGCATAGAAAACTTTTTATTAAAATAAAAAGTCAAGGTTTCTGCTGATATGTCTGACAGTGTCAAGTAGAAGAGACCTATCCATTGCCCTTTCTTGCCATGTTTTCCATTCATGCTTATTCTGTCAACATAGAGCCCCACATCGGCCATCCTCGGCCATGACGAATTTTAGCCCAAAATTCATATACCCTAAACACCCCATGGGGCTCTTCTTTGTCCTATATTATCTTGCTTGCCCCATTCTTCTTTTATCACCGTTACCCCTATTTGGGGTTTTCATTTCATATGCAGGGCATTGGCGATTTAAGGTTTCTGCTATTCATTTACAGTCTTGAATGGTTCTCAAAGTATCAAGATGTATGGTGGTTATATGCACTCCCGAAAAGTTGTCAGATTTTGAAGAGGGGGTTAGGGGTTCATTAAATAAAGTGGGGGGGAAGTATTGTTCTAGCTGTTTGCAAACTAATTAGCATCACCAAGAAAATTTAAAACTGTGACACTTTTGTGACAGTCATTAATTTTTTTACGTATTTTATTTCTATTGTTTCTATTTTCGGAATGAACGATTTCAAATAGTTATGTAATATCAGGAGGGTAGGGCGGTCCCCTGGTTCGGTTTGGGGTTCAGGGGGCCGGAGGTTCAAATCCTCTCGTCTCGACCAGCAGTACCGAGGGTTTACAGCTTAGCTGTAGGCCCTTTTTTTATTGTGCGCCCG
>PKTW01000107.1 GCA_002868955.1 Desulfobulbaceae bacterium | reverse complement strand
TGGGCAATAAACGTGAGGATTATGGGGAAAAGGATGTAAAACAGCTGCAGCTGCTGATCGAAGGCATGTGGCAGATCCTTAAACGCAAGCAGACCGAGGAAGAGCTCATAAAACAGGCGGTAATGATCAAGCACTTCACCAATACCGTGTCCCATGATCTTAAGAACCCGGCAGTTGCAATCCATGGGTTAGCTAAGGTTCTCAGGAAAAAATATGGAGACCTGTCGAAGGAAAAGCTGGAAAATTTTATTGAGCAAATAGTCAAGGGTGCCGAACAGATTGTCACGCTGTCAGATGATATTAATGTGTATATCTCAACGAAGGAGGCGCCCCTTGATCTCAAGAGCTTGGACCTTAAAGGGATCTGGCAGACAACCAGGGAGGAATTTATCCTCCGGCTCAGGAAAGGTCGTATTAAATGGAGAGAGGCGGGATTAAGTATACCGCGGATACGAGCTGACCAGACTGGAATACTCCGGGCGTACAGGAACCTGGTGGATAATGCCCTTAAATATGGCGGCAGCAGTTTGAGTGAAATCGTCCTGAACTATGAATCATCACGCACCCACCATATTTTGAGTGTGCAGAACGACGGAGATATAATCCAGCCGCAGGAAATGGCTTCAATTTTTGAGGTGTTCAAGCGCAAGGGCGACGCATCAGCGCCTGCCGGAACAGGGTTGGGGCTTGCAATTGTCAGGGAAATTGCCGAGCATCACAAGGGAAAATCCTGGGTTGAATCAAGCGCTGAAGGCAAAACCACATTTTATTTTTCAATAGATAAAAATCTGTAAGTTCGGCTGGCAATCAACCGACTTAATTTTTCTCCTGCCCATCATCGTTTTCATGAGAATGATTCTGCCTTTCTGTATTACTGCTTAAATCATCCGGTGTTTCATTTGCAGCAGGAGTATCTTCCTCAACCGCTGCTGTCTGCTCTGTTGCACCCGCAATTTGTGGTGCAGGAACTTCTACAGGGGCAGTTTCAACTTCTTCCTCCTCGTGAAGATCTTTAGTTTCAGCCAAGCCGAATTTGTCAATATAAAGGCTTGCCAGGCAACCGGCCTGAAAAGGGGGCAGGAGAATCTTTAGGACTAAAAGAAAAGGCATCATTGCGCTTAGAAAATTGAGAAGCATCATGGGAATGACGGATATCAGCAGCAGGAAGACAAAGTGCATGAGAAAACCTGTTTCATTGACCTTGTTCATGCTGAGCCGCATGGCCTCGCTGAAAGATATCTTCCTGTCAACCATCAGGGGCAGAACATAAAGCCACCAAGTGGCAAAGAGCAAACCCGGCAGGACTAAAAGCATGAAACCGATAAAGATAATGAGAATTACAAGAACGAAGGGGAACAGGTTGCCAAACTGCTGCAGACCCGAAAATATATCGTTAAACGAAGGTTTTTTATTGTCTCTCAGGAAATAGATGATCAAAAGAAAATATCCACCCAAAAAAGGCCCGGCCAGGATTCCCAGGGAAAGAATGGTCAACAGCTGGACAACCACCCCACCAAGGATAAGGATAACCGGTTCTTCCTTGATGATACGGTAAGTATCCGCAAGATATGCCTGAAAATTCATGGTTGGAGTATTGGACATAATAGAAAAACGGACTAACCCTGGAGCAGCCGGGCCATATCCTTGGCAAAGTATGTGAGTATGATCTCTGCACCGGCCCGCCTGATACTGAGCAGGGTTTCGGCCATAACCCGTTCCTCGTCAATCCAGCCCTTGGCGCCTGCTGCCTTGATCATGGAATATTCACCGCTGACATGATAGGCGGCAATGGGCAGGTCGAATTCATCCCTCAGCCTGGAGATTATGTCAAGATAGGCTACAGCCGGTTTGACCATGAGGATATCAGCGCCTTCTTCGACATCAAGAGTCGCTTCCCTCAGTGCTTCAAGGGAGTTTGCCGGATCCATCTGGTAGCTGCGCCTGTCACCCTCCTGAGGGGCACAGTCGGCGGCATCACGAAAGGGACCATAAAATGCAGAGGCATATTTGACAGCATAGGACATGATCGGGACAGTCTCAAAATTCTCCTCGTCCAGGGCGGCCCGGATCTCGCCGATCCGGCCGTCCATCATGTCTGAGGGGGCCACCATGTCAGCTCCTGCAGCAGCATGGGAAACAGCTGTCTTGGCCAGGATTTCCAGAGTGGCGTCGTTGTCAACCTGGTTTTTAATGATAATGCCGCAATGACCGTGTGATGTATATTCACAGAGACAGACATCGGTGAAGACGAGGAGTTCAGGTACACTGTTCTTTAATTCCCGGATGGCGCGTTGGATAATCCCATCCTTTAAATGGGCCCCGGATCCCATGGGGTCCTTTTTTTCAGGCAGGCCGAAAAGAATGACAGAGTTAACACCAAGCTTGAGGCATTCCCTGCCTTCTTTGGCAAGCTGATCAACGGAAAGACGATATACGCCGGGCATGGAAGAAATCTGCTCCTGCTTGTTTTTTCCGGGCATGACGAAAATCGGGTAAATAAGTTGCGCCGGGAAAAGGTGCGTTTCCCGGATCAGGGCGCGAAAGGGTTCGTTTTTTCTGAGTCGCCTTGGGCGGTAGTCAGGAAATAACATTTTTTCTCCTCAACAATGCATGTTAAATAAAAGAATAAGAAAAACGTGTCAGCAAAATGTTACGTTTGAAAAAAGTCGCGGACCAGGTCGCTTATATATTGCTCAGGCCGATCAATGCCGGCCCCGGGGATAACAACATGGTCAACGCCTTTTTTCTGCTCCAGCAGCCCCAGGCCGTACTCAAAGGTTGTGCCCAAGGTTTCACAAAGCGATTTGATAACTTCCTGATTTAGCGGTTGTCGCTCCAGAATCCTGTCTATCGCCTCGTCGCTGAAAGTAACATGAATACCGCATTTTGCTGAAATGTTTTTTTCGCATTTTTTAATATGTTTGACATAATCAATGAAAATATCACAGGCGTCACGGATATCGAGTACTTCATCCTGGCACTGTTTGGCCATAATACTCATGCGCTCCGGCGTGAGCGCGACACCATGTTCCTCAAGGAATTCCCCCCTTTTTTGTACTATTAATTCCTTAATGCGCACGCGCTCCTCCTGAAAAAGCCGGTGATACTGGTCTTCATGCAAGGCAAGATGATCATTATCAGACAGAATGCGCGCCAGTTCCTGCCGAGGGTTTTTCACCAGTTCCTGTGTGACTGCAAGATACTTTATATTTGTTGAGGGCAGCTTCTTTTCAAAGGGCAGCAGAGTTTTTTCCATACAACTCACAAGGCCACGGGCTCCGGTTTGCTCCTGGGCTGCTTTTCTGGCAATCTCCATGAGTGCTTCGTCACTGAACTGGATCCGGATGCCATAGGCGAGAAAATCAAGTTTTTTGCCGACAACTACAGCACTGTTGGGGTTCATGAGAATGTTGTACAAATCGTCAACAGTCAGCTCTTCAAGACAGGCTATAACCGGGAGCCGCCCGATGAATTCACTTTCAAAGCCATACGCGATAAGATCTTCAGCTTTGACATGTTTCAGGTAGCGGCCTGACTTTTTTTTCGAGGCAATATCTCCTTCAAAACCAATGGCCTGTTTCTGGGTGCGTTTTTTGATGATATCCTCAAGCTCGGTAAAGGCACCGCTCATGATAAAAAGAATATCTTTCGTATTTATCATCCTGCGCTGGCGCTTGCCGGTTGCCCTGTAATGTTCTATAGCCTCGATCTGGGAAATGGGATCATGGGATACCTTGAGGTCAACTTCGGTTTCCTCCATGGGCTTGAGAAGAGCACGTTGAACACCAGAACGGGAGACATCTGCACCGATAACATTGCGCGCAGATGCAATCTTGTCGATCTCGTCAATATATATAATGCCGTATTGGGCACTTTCAATATCATCTCCGGTTTCACGCACAAGGTCGCGCACCAGGTCTTCAACATCGCCGCCGACATAGCCGGTTTCACTGAACTTTGTAGCATCCCCCTTGATAAAGGGTACACCCAGTCTTTTGGCAATCAGTTTAATAAGGAAGGTTTTGCCTACACCTGTAGGGCCGATCAGAAGAACATTGTTTTTGATCTGTCCGACGGTTCTTTTGGCTTGCAAAGGATTTTCAATTGCATTCCTGATCCGGTTGAAGTGGGTACAGGTCTTAGTCGAAAGGATGGCCTTGGCTTCATCCTGGCAGATAACATATTCATCCAGATAGGCGCATAGTTCTTCAGGTTTTATATTAAATTCTATGTAAGGGATTTTCTTTTCAACGGGGCTGTCAGTACTTATCGTGCTGTCTATTTCCAGTTCAGGCTGGGCATGGAATCCAATTATTTTGACCCGGTCACCATATTTTTTTGACAGATATTCACTGATGTCTTTTTCAATATCCTGGTGAGAGGGCAGGTTTGTTGTATTGTCATCACTCATTGTTGTTTCTTTCCTCTTGATAAAAAACGAGTATCCGGGTTTTTACATAATATTAGTGCAATTATCCTGAATCCGTAAACAAGACGGATGTATCACAGATCCAGAGAGGAGCTTTTAAGGCTTATACAATAAGCACCCTTAGCCAAAACTCAAACCATTATTAACTACTTTCTGAGAGAGCAGATCAGGCTGGAAAGTGAGGCATGATACATAAAAGAATCTTATTCAGTATCAGAAACTTCTATGTGCAGGGCTTTTAATTTTTTATGCAGATGGCTGCGCTCTATACCAAGCCTTTCAGCGGTCTGGGAAATGTTGCCGTTGTTTGTCTGGAGCTTGCCAATGAGGTACTCGCGCTCAAACTCCCTTTTGGCTTCCTTGAAATTTTGTGTCCTGTAGGGAGCCAGGGCTGACTTATTCGGCAAAGTTTCAGGTGAGGGGGAGGGAGACGTCTGGTGCAGATATTGCTCTACGGTTTTGGCGTTGATCTCTTCATCAGGACACATAATAACAAGCCGTTCAACAAAGTTGCGCAGTTCACGAACATTACCAGGCCAGGTATGGCGCATCATTACAGACATTCCTTCATCTGTGAAGGATTTTTTCCCCAATCCTTTATGGCTGAGGGCTTCTACAAAATCGGCCACCAGCAGGGGAATGTCTTCAACCCGTTCCCGGAGTAAGGGGATGTGTATGGGGACAACATTGAGACGCCAGAAAAGATCCGCTCTGAAATTTCCTGCTTCAATTTCTTCTTCGAGGTTTTTATTCGTTGCGGTAAGAACACGGACATCAACCAGGATAGTTTGATTACCCCCTACACGCTCAAAGGTCTGTTCCTGGAGGATGCGCAGGATCTTTGCCTGGGTTTTCATGCTCATGTCGCCGATTTCATCAAGGAAGAGCATGCCGCCGTCAGCCTGGTCAAATTTACCCCGTTTGCTGGTCTGGGCTCCGGTAAAAGAACCCTTTTCATGACCGAAGAGTTCACTTTCAATTAATTCTTCAGGGATGGCAGCGCAATTTACTTCAACCATGGGCTTGCTGTTTCGATTGGACAAGCGATGAATAGTTTGGGCAACCAGTTCTTTGCCTGTGCCGTGTTCACCTCGGATCAAAACCCAGGCATCTGTCGGTGCAACTCTTTCAATCTGCTCCTTGAGAGTATTTATGGCCAGCGAGTTGCCGGTGAGGGTGGGTTTGTGGTTAGCTTTCTGGCGCAGGATGAGGTTTTCGGTTTCCAGGCTGGAAAAACGCAGACCGTTCTTGGTGGCAAGGATTATCTTGTCATAGGACAGAGGCTTTTCAATAAAATCGAAAGCGCCAATTTTTGTTGCCTGCACAGCAGTCTCGATGGTGCCGTGCCCTGAGATCATTATAACCTGAAGTTCCGGGTATTCTGCTTTAATCTGTTTTAACGCCTCAATACCGTCCATGCCCGGCATCCAGATGTCGAGCAGGACAAGATCAATCATCTCGGACTTGAGGCGTTTAAGACCTTCTTCTGCGGAATCAACACAGACAGGAATAAATCCTTCATCCGACAGGATACCTGCCAGGGATTGCAGGATGCTTTTTTCATCATCAATGACAAGAATTTTTTTGGGCATGGCTGTTATTTTTAGGTTTCGAGGTTTCAAGGTTTCGAGGGGAAAAATAACCTACCTACAAATGTTCCTTGAAAATATTTTACCCTTGCCCCCTATTGTTTTTCTTTACCCTTTACCCTTTGACCTTTTGCCTATTTTTTCGAGTTTATCTCGAAAAAAGGTTACTGACAACTTGAATTAAGCGCTCATGGGCAATTCAACCGTAAAAATTGCCCCGCTGGGTTTGTTATCTGTTACCCGTATCTGACCGCCGTGGTCAGATACAACAGTGTTGGCAATAGCCAATCCTAAACCGGTGCCGGATTTCTTTTTTGAATAGTAGGGTTCAAACAGCCTGAGCTTATCTTCATCTGCGACTCCCGGGCCATTATCTTTTATGGCCATAAACACGACCTGTTTCTCCCTGTCATATGAAAGGACAATTTCTATAACTCCACCTCCCTGCAAAACAGCTATGGAGTTTTCCAGCAGGTTGATCAAAACCCGTTTCATCTGTTTGAGATCGAAATTAAAGCGCGGGATATCCTGCTCTGCTGTTTGGCGAAAGGTAATATAGCTATGGCTTTCTTCATAAAATACTAGTATTTCCCTGACCATCGCAACAAGGTCATTAGGAGATTTTTCTACAACCGGCATCCTTGCAAAACTGGAAAATTCACTCACAAGCCCTTTAAGTTCTTCAACCTGGTTGATAATGGTCTGGGTGCAGAGATCAAAAACCTCCTTGTCAGATTCCAGAGTGTAGAGATATTTCTTGCGCAAACGTTGTGCTGAAAGCTGGATGGGAGTAAGAGGGTTTTTAACTTCATGGGCAATGCGTCTGGCAACCTCACGCCAGGCTGCAACTCTCTGGGCCTTTTCCAGTTGTGTGAGGTTATCGAAAACAAGCACTGTTCCCAGCGGGTTTGCTCCATCATCATAAAGCTTGGTGATATTGACCAGCAAAGAGAAGGTTTCCCTGCCCAGGGACAAACGCAGGGGACGCCGTATGGTCTGTTTTCCTGACTCCTCAAGTTCCTGCAGGAAATTTTCTACGATATCCCTGTGGGGAGGCATGAGAGTTGTGCGGAAATCCTGGTGCAGGTAATCCTCTTTATCTATATGCAGGAGGTCTTCAGCGAATTTATTAATGCTGGTAACATTGCCTTGCGCATCAAAAGAAATGACCCCCGCGGGAACGTTCTGGAGGATAGTTTCGATATAATGTCGTCTTTCATCCAGTTCAATATTGCTCTGCTGCAGAGCCAGGTTAACTGATTCCAATTGTTTCTTGCCGGCCTGCAGATCACTGGTCATCCGGTTGAAAGAGTCAACGAGCAGGCCCATCTCATCATCCGATTCCTTCTCCAGTACAAAGTCGAGTTCACCTTCGGCAACTCGGCGCGTAGCTATTGCCAGCTTGCCGATGGGGCCGGTAAGGCCCTGGGCGATATAAAAACCGAACCAGACCGCGCTGAAAATAATGAGCAGGGTTACAATGAGCAGCATGACCAGCAAACTTGTTTTCAGAGGATTCTTGAGCAGCATGAGCTGACGATATCCCTCGATGCCTTTGGAAATGACTGTCATGCGCTGCAGCTGTTCCTGAGGAATGAATACGGTAGTGACCAAAAGATGTGGAAAGGAATCTCTTTTTTCTTTAAAGAATATCGGGGTGAGACTTCTGACAATCTCTCCCGAGGCTACGCTCTGTATGGATGTCTGGTTTTTTTCACCGGCCAGGGTTAAACGGAAAAGTTCTCTTGGGATTTCCGGCAAACTCTGTAAATTTATCTTGTCACTCATTACAGTGGCAATTACCTGCCGCTGATTTGAGATAAGTGTAAGCCCGTCGACATTGCGCGCTCTCAGAAGACCTGAAAGGAACAGCTGGATGGATTGCGGGTCACGTTCCATGAGACGGGCACTTGCAAGCTGTTCTGCAATGGAATTCCCAGTTTCAATGGTGCGCCCACGGTTTTTCTGATAAATGTCCTGCGCAACCTTCAATGATTCATCAAGTGACTCTTCAACATTTGAGTTAAACCAGTAATCCATGCTGGTGGAAACAAACTGCAAAGCTATAAAGAAAAGCAGGATTGTGGGTATCAGCGACAGTGAAATAAAGGATATGACCAGTCTCGTTCTAAGTGATTTGCCCAAGGAAATCTGCCGCTGTTCAAATACAAGTCGTACCAGGTTTCTGAATACCAAAAAGACCATAAGCAGCAGCAGGATAATGTTGATATTTATCAGGGAGAAAACAAGAACATTGCCACTGACGGGGAAGGTAATCTCACCGATCTGGAAGACAACCGTTTCAAGATAGGTCAGAACAGGTATGAGGATCAGGCAGATGATAATTGCATACCGTGTCCTCCTCTTTCTTATGTCGTGTGGTTCCTTGGTCATAAGGCAAGCCGCAGGGTTAGTTTCTGCCACTTTGTTTCAAAATTCCAGGGTGAGGAAAAAGGTATCAGGTAATGGACGTAAAGGGGCATAGTTTTACGGGCCAGTTTCGCTTTTGCCCTTAAAGTGTAGGATCTCTTGGAATCTAGATCATCAAGACGTAATACCTTGAAGCCATTGATTTCAGACATAAGTTTCTTGGCTTCCTCTAGAGAGGAGGTAACCTTGCTGTCCCCTTTTTCATTGCGATGAATACGGTATTGTTTTTTGAGGCTGTCATATTCCATGACATGGTTGAATTCATGCTCGCTGATTTTCTTGTCGGGCCATTTGTTTTTTTTTACAGAGAGGTCAATGNTGGAGAAAACAAATGTTATAGGTATGCCGTTGTGGATGGCAGCTTCCATATCTTCAGTGAACCAGTCTGAAACTGTAAGATAGAGCAGCAGGTTGTCCTCCGAGTTTGCTGCCGTAAAATCGGAGATAGTTGCTTCCTGCCCATAGGAGTTGCGCACCTGGAAAAAACTTGCCAGCAAGAAGAAAAGGGATGCCAGCAGCAAATAACGAAACAGGTGTTGCAACAAGATAAAATCGATCCTCATGGTATTTTTAAATAGTCAATTTCGAAGAGGGCAAAATGTTCTCATAAGTTTATTGCAATGTCTTCTTGCCGGTGGTTTCAACCAAAGGTGCGCGGTGCTTCAATGTAACTGAAATTTAAACGCATGTCTACGCGATAAAGATTTGAAATACGAGTTTAGTGACCGCATAAAAAAGATGGAATTAATGTATCGTTTATCAGTGGATAGAACCAACGTGAAGTTCTGAGGTAAAAAACGATATAAAATCTGTATTCTTGACAACAAGGGCATTGTCGCTTATCGTAATTTCACGATTAATGGTTGATGCTGAAGAGAAATCCGATCGTATCTCATAACATTACTATTTTTAATATCCTTATATCTGGTGCATTTTAGTGTGACAGGAAAATGAAATCTAAAAATAAGTTTTTGGCCGGAATGGCCCATACCCATGATGCCGAACTTTTTGCCGCCATGTGTAAAGCCCTCGGACACCCGGCCAGGGTAATGATTATTCACTATCTGAAAAAAATTGACCGCTGCCTCTGTGGGGATATCGTGGAATTACTGCCTCTGGCCCAATCCACAGTCAGTCAGCACCTTAAATGTCTCAAGGATGCCGGTTTCATAAAAGGAGAGGTCGAAGGGCCCAAGACCTGTTATTGCCTTGACGAATCAATGCTGGAAAAATTTATCCTGATGGTTGATGCCCTTAACAAATCGCCACAGATTTAAATATGGAGAGAACGGGAAATGCAGAAGCTTTTTGTAAACAAACACGATGCCGATACAGGCAACACAGCTTGCTGCGGCAGCAAAGATCAAGGTAAGGATTGTGTCCCGGTATTGCAGAATCTTACCTTGCCCATGGCCGGGCCGGTAGATGATGATGCACCATGCTGCGGCCCAAAGCCGGGGCCTCCAAGCAGTCCATTTGATAAGCCGGGTTACAGGATGTGGCACTTTGTTGCTGATTTTGTGGAAACGTCCGTTGGTGCTATACCAAAGATAGAAACGAGGTTGAAATTTCAGGATCTTGCAGGCACGGTCCGGGCTCGTCTTGGTATTTCACGTGACAGGTACCGGATTGCTCCTGGTCTTTATTCTGTCGGCAAACCATGAAATGATTCCCCGGTTCTGGTTACAGCAAATTATAAACTCAGCTTTGACAGCCTGCGACGTGAGCTGGACTCGACTGACGCCTGGATTTTGGTTTTAGATACACGTGGCATTAACGTCTGGTGTGCAGCCGGCAAAAAAACGTTTTCCACTGAAGAAGTCATCCGTCAGGTACAACGTGTTGGTTTGGACCGGGTGGTTTCGCATCGGGAATTGATCCTGCCGCAGCTTGGAGCTCCAGGGGTTTCCGCCCAAGCTGTGAAGAAAGACTGCGGCTTTAAAGTTACCTGGGGGCCTATCCGGGCAAGAGATTTGCCGGCATTTTTAAATAACGGCCGTAAGGCAGAAACAGAAATGCGGCAACTTACCTTTTCTATTGCTGAGAGAACAGTTCTCATACCTGTGGAGCTGTCTCTGATCGTAAAACCTTCTCTGATAATTCTGCTTGCCGTATTTATACTCTCCGGGATCAGTCCGAATATTTTTTCTTTTTCAGCAGCATGGTTCCGGGGGTTAAATGGAGCTGTTGCCTACCTGTTCGGAATAGTAGCCGGTGCGGTTTTTGTCCCGATTTTGCTACCATGGCTTCCCATGCGCCAGTTTTATATAAAAGGCATACTTACAGGTCTGGTTGCCGGTATTTTCGTAACTTTTTCCCTGGGTGCTAGTGTTACCCGCCTGGAATCATTCATCCTGCTTCTTTTAACCACGGCGGTGAGTTCCTATGCGGCTATGAATTTTACCGGTGCTACTCCTTTTACTTCGCCTTCAGGGGTGGAAAAAGAAATGCGGCAGGGTATTCCCATCCAGATTATTGCAGTTGTAACTGTGATAATTGCCTGGGTGGCAGCCCCATTTGTAAGCTGAACCGGTACATTCATGACAGTAATTTCGTTTCATTAAATATCCGTGCGGGGAACACTTCAGAAAATATCTGGGGACAACATGTGAATCATGGCTTATGAGGTACTTTAAAATGCAGAATTTCAGATATCTAAATAATGTCACAACCTTGGAGCTTGATGTGGAAAAATGCATCGGCTGCGGTATGTGTGGAATTGTCTGTCCGCACACGGTTTTTAAGGTGAAGAATCCCAAAGCACGCATTGTCGACCAAGATGCCTGTATGGAATGCGGGGCCTGTGCCGCAAACTGTCCGACAGCTGCAATCAGTGTTACTCCTGGGGTCGGCTGTGCCTTCTACATCATCCAGACATGGATCAAGAGAAAGGATGCGGTGATTGAATGCTGTTAATCAGCTCTCGTATTTAACTCATTGACATCATGATACTTTTGATACATTATTAACTTATACCTTTTTGTTACAGCTCCTACCCCTCTTCCCCTGGAAAGGAGGATACATGCCTCGACACAGTTTACGCTGGTTCATTATCCTGCTCCTTATCCTTCTTGCCGGCGTATTTGCCTGGTATAAAATGCGCCCCAAGGAGATTGAGGTGTCAGTGGTGCAGGTAACCCTTGGCACCGTTGAAAAAATTGTTGCCAACACTAGGGCGGGGACGCTCAATGCCTGCCGCAAGGCAAATCTGTCTCCTGCTACCGGCGGTCAGATCAGCGTTCTCACTGTTGATGAAGGTGATGTGGTCAAGGAAGGTCAGCTGCTGCTGGAGCTGTGGAATAATGACCTTAAGGCACAGGCTGCCCTGGCGGGCAAAGAAATAATGGCAAGTGAAGCAATGGCGGCAGTTTCTCGGCTGCAGGCTGAAATAGCGAGCCGGGAAGCTGAGCGTATGCAGAAGCTTATCCAGGACAATGCCATATCCGACCAGGATGCCGATAAGATCATAACCGAAGCCAAGGTAAGGCAGGCAGCTTATGACGCGGCAGTTACCGAAGTCGCAGCCAGCCGGGCCCGGGTGAGCGTTATTAAAGCCAATTTGGAGCGCACCATGCTGGTAGCACCGTTTGACGGGATTATCGCCAAGATCAACGGTGAACTGAACGAATACGTTACACCTTCTCCCCCCGGGATACCTACACCCCCAACGATTGAACTTCTGGATACCTCATGTTTTTATGTTGTTGCCCCGATTGACGAAGTTGATGCTGCGGCGGTCAAGGTTAACATGGAGGCCAGGGTGATCATGGACGCATTCGGCGATAAACATTTTCCGGCCCGGGTGCGCCGCATCGACCCTTATGTGCTCGATCTGGAAAAACAGGCACGGACTGTAGATGTCGAGGTTGAATTTACTAACAGTGAAGATGGGGAAAATTTCCTGGCCGGTTACAGTGCAGACGTGGAGATCATTATTGCAGTTGAGGAGGATGTGCTGCGCATTCCAACCCAAGCCCTGCTTGATAACAGCCTGGTCTATGTATATCAGCCCCATGATCAACGTCTGCACGAAAAATCGGTCCGCACAGGCTTGTCAAACTGGGATTATACCCAGGTGACAGAAGGTCTGCAGGAAGGTGAATCCCTAGTTATATCCACCGATCGGCCCGGCCTGGAAGATGGCGTCCGGGTAAAAATCTCCGAAGAATAATGATAAAGCTCCAGCATATTGAAAGAGTATTTCTGGTGGGTGAGGAAGAAGTCCATGCCCTCCGTGACGTTGATTTCTCTGCTTCTGGGGGAGAATATATAGCGATCATGGGTCCATCAGGTTCCGGTAAATCTACCCTGTTAAATATATTGGGGCTTCTGGACAGGCCGGACGGAGGTACCTACGAGCTTGATAACATTATGACAACCAGTCTGGATGATAAAAAACAGGCAAATGTCAGGCGCCACAAGATCGGTTTTGTTTTTCAGTTTTTCCACCTGGTTCCACGCCTTACTGCCGAACAGAATGTCGAGTTGCCTCTTGTTTTGGCCGGTGTTGACAAAACTGAAAGAAAAAAACGCGTCCTGGAAACACTCGAATCTTTTGGCATAGGGGACAGAGTCCACCACCGCCCTGACCAGCTTTCAGGGGGACAGCGGCAGCGGGTCGCAATTGCCCGTGCTACCATCATGAAACCCACCGTAATCCTGGCCGATGAACCCACCGGTAACCTTGATCGGGCATCGGGAAATGACGTGGTAGATATCCTTGAGGAATTAAACAGTCAGGGCATCACTCTGATTATGGTGACCCATGATCCCGAACTGGGGGAGCGCGCCAAACGCAGGATTAAAATGGTGGACGGACGTATTGAAGGGGATACTGCGACCCAGAGTTAGGGCAATTACAGCTGCATAGAAATTAGATCCTTCAATCATCAGAAGGAGTGAGTAATGCAGGCCAGGGACATTGTATTTTTCAGCATGCAGGCAACAACAGCCAGCCGCGGCCGCACCATCCTGACGCTGCTTGCCATGGCCATCGGCGTCTCCTCCGTTATTCTTCTCATCTCTCTTGGCGACAGTGGCAGGCGATATGTCATTGACCAGTTCGCCTCCCTGGGTACCAATCTCCTCATAGTCATCCCAGGCCGTTCTGAAACCATTGGTGGACCGCCTCCGCTGCTGGGGGAAACGCCCCGCGATCTCACCCTTGATGATGCCATTGCCCTGACACAATCGACAGCTATACGCCGTGTGGCGCCAATAATAGCCGGTTCAGCACCGGTTTCTGTTAAACAGCTTGAAAGGGAGATGGTCGTGCTCGGTTCGAGCTCTGATCTCCTTGAAATACGCCATTTGGAAATGAATCAAGGCAGATTTCTGCCGCCTGGTGACTTGGATCGTGGTGGGAATGTCTGTGTTATCGGATCAAAGGGCAGAAAGGAACTCTTCGGTAACCAGCAGGCCCTCGGAAAATGGCTCAGGATCGGTGACCGCCGTTTTCGGGTAATTGGTGTTCTGGCTGATACCGGGGTGTCACTGGGAGAAGATATGGGCGAAGTGGTCATAATTCCGGTGGCAACCGCACAATCGCTTTTCAATAAAGTTTCTCTGTTTCGTATAGTGGTTGAAGCATCCAATGAAGATGCCATTGGACGCGCCAAAAAGGCAATACTTTCTATTATCCGGGCCCGGCACGAGGGAGAGGATGACATAACAGTTATAACCCAGGATGCGATCCTTGCTACCTTTGACAAAATTTTCAGAGCACTTACCTTGACAGTCGGTGGTATCGCAGCCATAAGCCTGGTAGTGGCCGGCATCATGATCATGAATATAATGTTGGTGGCAGTCTCCAACCGGCACTCGGAGATCGGTCTGCTCAAAGCCCTGGGAGCACCGCGAACACAGATCATGGGACTTTTTTTGACAGAGTCGGCACTCCTGTCAATTACTGGAGCATTTCTTGGATTCCTCCTGGCCTATAGTGCAATGAAATTGTTGGCCGGATTCTTGCCGGAATATAATTTGGCGCTTGCACCCTGGTCACCGGTCATGGCCTCTGGTTTGGCCCTGGGCACAGGAATAATTTTCGGAGTGCTGCCGGCACGGCGTGCTTCATTATTGGAACCGGCTTTAGCATTATCGCGTAGGTAGGATTCCTGAAACCGGGGTTCAAACTGCTCACGGATTCAGAGGTAGTGAAGAGAGGAAATATGCACATACAGGACTTTATCCAACTGACGACCAATGCTGTGCGCTCACAACGTATGCGCAGTTTTCTTACAGCATTGGGTATTGCGGTGGGCATTGGTTCTGTAGTGCTGCTCACCTCGCTTGGTGAAGGGTTACATCGTTTCATGCTGGCTGAATTCACCCAGTTCGGCACCAATCTCATCGGTGTCAACCCCGGCAGGGTAACCACACATGGTGTTTCCGGGGCCTTGATAAGTAATGTCAGGCCTTTAAGTATCGAGGACGGCCAGGCACTCAAAAAAATTCCGCAAGTGGTAGATGTTGTTGCCGTTGTACAGGGTAATGCGGCGGTTAAGGTCGGTAAGAAACAAAGAAGAACAACAGTCTATGGAATTGATCCTGCAGCACCCGAGGTTTTCAAACTTCAAATGGCTACCGGAACTTTTCTGCCGGATGATCCTCCGCGTGCGGCACGATCATTTGCAGTTCTGGGCAGTAAAGTAAAGGATGAGTTGTTCGGCACAGGCCAGGTATTGGGCAAATGGATTCGTATCGGCTCAGAAAGGTTCAGGGTCATAGGTTCCATGGAATCCAAGGGACAGATGCTTGGTTTTGATCTGGATGATGCCGTGTGGATACCTACTGCAAAAGCCCTTGCCATGTTCAACCGGGAAAGCCTCATGGAAATAGATGTACTCTATAAAGAGGGCAGTTCAGCAGAGGATGTTTCCGACCAGATAAAAAAGATTTTAATCGCCCGTCACGGGACTGAGGATTTTACCATTACCACCCAGGAGAAGATGCTGGAAGTATTAGGAAAGATATTGAATATTCTGACCCTGGCGGTCGGTGGCCTAGGAGGGATATCTTTGTTGGTCGGCGGCGTTGGTATCCTTACGATTATGACTATTGCCGTTAATGAAAGAACCAACGAGATAGGCTTGCTGCGGGCACTTGGTTCGGAAAAGAATCAGATCCTGGGGATTTTCCTGGGAGAGGCAGTGATTCTTGCCTCTATGGGCGGGCTTGCTGGCCTGGTGCTGGGGGTTGGCGGCGCCTGGCTGCTTGGCTTTCTGGTACCGGCTCTGCCCACGCATATTTCCTGGACCTATATAATTGCGGCTGAATTGCTTGCTGCCGGTATAGGTTTGCTTGCAGGAGTTTTACCTGCCCGCCGGGCTGCTGCTCTAAAGCCGGTTGATGCACTGCGCAGCGAGTAATTCAGAATTCAGAATTCAAAATGCAGAATGGAAAAGGTTAAAGGCACAGAGGCACAGAGGCACAAAGGCACAAAGAACCGTAAAAGCTATTCGTGACTATCCCGCTTATAAGAGTTCCGTTTTATTTTAACTCCTGACTTCTGACTCCTGACTTCTGTTTCATACATTGAACCTGAATTCTATGATATCACCATCCTGGACTCCATAGGTCTTGCCTTCAAGCCGGACTGTGCCCTTCTGGCGTGCATCCTTGTAAGAACCAGCCTCCATGAGGTCCTTATAGGCAACGACCTCCGCCCGGATAAAACCCTTTTTTATGTCGGAATGGATAACTTCAGCAGCCTCAACAGCCGGTGTGTCTTTTTTGATGGTCCAGGCCCGAACCTCATCAGGGCCTACTGTAAAGAATGAAATTAAACCCAGTAATTCGTATGAGAGAAAAATCATTCTGTCCATGGCCGAGGTGGAGATATTATATGCAGCTAAGTATTCCTTGGCCTCGCCCGCATCCATCTGAACCAGTTCATGTTCCAATCTGCCGCGGATGGCAAAAGATTTCTCATCGGCTAAAGTATTTCCGATCATCGGCATTGCTTTTTCATCATCCTCGTTGTTAAAGAGGATGAGCATGGGTTTGCCGGAGAGAAAGGTGAAACCCCTGAGTTGGGGCGCAGCTGCCAGTTCAGGATTATGGCGCAGAGGTTTTTCCTTTTCCAGTATTTCCCTGCATTGCGCCAACAACCTGAGTTCTTCCGGATCAGGCTTTTTGCCTCTTTTCTGGTCGAGCCCCAAACGCTCGAGACGTTTTTCGACGACCAGCAAGTCAGCAAAGATCATTTCTTCATTTATTTTGGCAAAATCCTGCAGCGGTGTTGCAGCTTCCTCGCCAAATCCCTTGAAGTTACGGACAACGTGGATCAGGGCATCGCAGGTCCTCACGGCGGTCCAGGCTGTTTCGTCGCCTTTCTGTCCAGGTTTTTGCATTGGTATATATGGCAGCAGGTATTCAACCTGGGCATAGATTGTCTTTTGGGGGCTGTACATGGTACTTAAACGGTCGACTCTTTCATCAGGGACTTTGATGGTCCCAAGGCGGTCTTCCGGTTTGTGGGCCGTCTCATCCAGTACTATTTTTGTCATGGCCTCAAAGAGGGTTGATTTGCCGGCTCCGGGCAGACCGATTATTCCAAGTTTCATGAGCACGTATCCTTATTATTCTATGCGATTATAAATTATGCGGCACCCCTTATACTGGTTTGACGCTGCGCTGTCAACTGTGGAACCAGTTATAACAGCGCTATTCATTATGCACATCAACGATTTCAATGAAACCGTCACCCGAATTATGTATATGGGCAGAAAGCATGAAACAGGTCAGTTTTGTTTTTCAAGAGTCCCTAAAAGAACGAGACATGGCAGAATTGCAGATGTGATATAATCCTGAGTATCATGGCAAAATTTTTTTAATCATTAGACATCATGGGTATCCATTTGAAAAGTTTTTTGTTATTGTAGCCTCCAAAGATACAATTTGATCTGAAGCGCGCGCCAATTTGCATTCAATGATATAATAATGGAGTGAACAGTGACTACGAAAATGAAGGTCGTTTGCCCAAAATGCAAGGCAAAGCTTAAATTCGATCCGGATAAGATTACATCTGATGTGGTCAAATTCAAGTGCCCAGGCTGCGCATCAGTTTTGAGCATCAGAAAACCAAGCCCCCCAAAAGAAATATCATCATCTGCCGCCGCAGGCCGATCGGAAGGAAAAACAGGGAAAAACATGCGGCAATCTGGAACGGAATTTTTGGATATGGCCGGAAGGTATGGAGAGGATGTTGATTCTGCCGGGGATGATGAGGCTGAAGAGCCTGAAGAAATTGGGAGTGAAGCCGGGCCGGCTGCAGGAGAAGGGCCGGAATCTTCTGAAATGAAAAAAAACCATGATGGACCCGTTATGAAGACGGGGGCAAAGAAAGGAATGGGCATTGAGTCCAGAAATTTAAAGCGGGTCACGTTTAAGAAAAAGGTCCTGGTGAATAAGCAGATCATGGTTGAAGCCCTGGACATCAGCGAAGATGGGCTATTTTTGCACACCGGCCGCTCTTTTGAAGATGATGCCATAGTCGAGGTCGGCATCCCAACCATGCCGGGTAATTTTGATCTGACGGTCCAGGCCATGGTTAAGCACAATCATCGCGGCATCGGTATGGGGCTGCAGTTTGTCGATTTGAGTGTCAACCAGAAGGCACAGTTGGAAAAACTCATCAGCGAGTTGGATAAAGCAGTAACAAAAGAGGCGGAGGGCAGGAAGAAAATCCTCCTGGCGGGCGGTACGGACACAGCACGCAATATTAATAAAAGCAAGTTGGTGCTGGACGGTTTTTACGTTATGCAGGCCACGACTGCTGACGAGGTGTTCCGTATTTTAAATAATGAAGCACCTGATGCGATTATCCTTGAATGGCAGGAAGCAATATTCAACTGCAAAGGGGTGCTCGCAAGAATAAAGGCGAACCCTCAGTATGATGCAATCATCAGGGTTGTTCTTTCTGTCTTGACTGACGCCACTATTAAGACGGAAATTATGGAAGCCGGTGCCCATTGCTGCATGGCCAAGATGGACACAAACCCGGCCAAGCTGTCGCTGACCCTCAAGCAGTTGATTGAGGAACGGGACAGTTCCGTTTCAGGGTAGACTCTTTAATAGTGTTTTAATAGTGCCGGCGGCGAAAAATGAAATGGCAGAAGATAAAGTGCGAATCGATAAATGGCTGTGGGCGGCAAGATTTTTCAAGACCCGTTCCATGGCGGCCCAGGCGGTTACAGGGGGCAAGGTCCATATTAACGGGGCCCGAATAAAACCTGCAAGGATGGTGCAACCAGGTGACGAGTTGCGGATCAGGCGCGGCGAGCTTGAGTTCATAGTAATTGTCCAGGGTCTGGCGGCTAAAAGAGGGCCCGCCAAGGAAGCGCAATTGCTTTATGAGGAGACCGAGTCCAGCGTACAGCAGCGCCACGCGACCCGGGAGCAGAAACGGCTGGAGGCTGCCAGCAAGATGTACGGACCGATGAAGCGTCCTGATAAAAGGGCACGCAGGCAGATCAAAAGTTTCACCCGCAAGGATTAAGATGGTTTTTCGCACATATTGTTCAAGTAAAGGTTTGTTTTTTAAATAGAAATTTACAGCAGCACGAAAAAAGAGGAGAATCAATGGCTAAAATGCAGAGAGCGTTAATCAGTCTGACTGACAAATCCGGAATTGAAGATTTTGCCAGGCAGCTCGAGGACCTTGGCATCGAGATTCTGT
>PKTW01000063.1 GCA_002868955.1 Desulfobulbaceae bacterium | reverse complement strand
GGCGGATAATGAAAAGGTAAAACTCATTTTCACCACAGGCGGTACCGGTCTGGGGCCTCGTGATGTAACACCGGAAGCAACCCTGGCAGTCATTGATCGGTCAGTGCCCGGAATTGTTGAGGCCATAAGGAGTTACGGCAAGGATCGTACCCCTTTTTCCATGCTTTCGCGTGGAGAAGCTGGAGTGAGAAGGAATTGCGTTATTATTAACCTGCCCGGCAGCTCTAAAGGGGCGCTTGAAAGTCTACAGGCACTCTTTCCCGGATTATTGCATATTTTCCCCATGTTACAGGGGAAAAGTCATGCTGAGTCCAACCATAAAGATTAGTACAGGATTAAGAAGAAATGACATATGTCGAGGCGGTCTGTTTAAGTCATAAGAAGGGGATCGTAAAGAAAGAGCAGGACACGGTTGAAGCCCTTGTAAACTGGGGTATTGAAGGTGATGCCCATGCCGGGGACTGGCACAGGCAGATTTCCCTGCTGGCTGGAGAGAGTATTGACGGCGTCAAAGATGTTCTGCCGACTCTCAAGAATGGGGCTTTTGCAGAAAATATCATAACCCGGGGCATGGATTTAAGCAGTCTGCGCATAGGAGACCGGTTACAAATCGGCGATGAGGTTATTCTGGAAATTACCCAGATCGGCAAGGAATGCCACAACAGCGGCTGCGCCATTAAAAAGGCCACAGGTGACTGTATCATGCCCAGGGAAGGAATATTTGCCCGGGTGATAAAAGGGGGCACCCTCAAAAAAGAACAACAGATCAGGATTGTTTAGTTGCCTAAGTTATTAATTAAAGTCCCAGAGCATCGGCCGCTTTATCAAAATCATTCGACTTGATATAAACGATATACCCGAAGCTTCCCTGTCCGTCTGTTACACCGCTTGCTGAGTAAACATTTACCTCGGCCGCATAGATCTTGCGGTGTATTTCCGCCAGAGCTCCAAGCTCATCATCACCCTGTACCAGAAATGCTTTGTGGGGGCCGTCCAGATGCATGCCGATTCTGCCTGCTTCATGTCGGAGCTGCGCCGGGTCTTCAGGGAAAAAAGTCAGTTGTGTAACGCTCGGTCCTACAGGAACGGCAGTAAAGGCCTGAAGATTGATGCCGAGGCCGGCCAGCTGGGAAAGGAACTTGTAGGCTTCGCCAGGTTGGTCTGCAAGGGTTGTGTGAAAGTACTCAACCTTTGAAATTTTAAATTCCATAGCTTCAGCCTCCTGTAAGGTTTGTCACAAGAACAGAGAAGCAATCATTGCCTAAATAAGCTGAATCATCCAAAGAGGTATTGGTTATAAAAAAAAATATAATAATTACCATTAATGGAATCTAGTATCCTGTCAACAAAAATTGCTGCGACCAAGTTTTGCAGAAAAGTCAGAATTTCAATAATTACTAATAAAACTATTGAATGGGAAGTGATAATATGTAACTAGTTGTTTTATGTTGAGGTTTTCATCATGGGACGTATAGTAAGCATTCCCAGAATCAAGACAATTTCAGTTTAAATCCAGCGGTATCAAGAATGAAAAGACTTTTATCAACTCTATTTGTCCTCGCCATCTTCCTCACTCCCGGTTTGACTTTTGGAGTTGAAGGCGAATGTATTGAAGGTGACTGTGTTAATGGTCAAGGAACATTTGCATATTCCAATGATGAAACATATGCCGGGTCATGGAAGGATGGGAAAAAACACGGTGAAGGCACCTATACATTTCCTGATGGTCAGACATATATAGGGGATTATAAGGATGGTCAAAAACACGGTGAAGGCACCTATATATTTCCTGATGGTCGAAGATATACAGGGGGATGGAAGGACAATAAATTCCACGGACAGGGCACCTATACATTTCCTGGCGGTCAGACATATATAGGGGAATATAATGATGGTCAAAAACACGGTCAAGGAACAGAGACATTTCCTGATGGTCGTATATATGTTGGTGGGTGGAAAGAAAATAAAATTCATGGTCGAGGAACAGAAACATTTCCTGATGGAGCTAAATATAAAGGGGAATGGATGGATAATTTGCCAAACGGTTATGGAATTATAATTTATCCTGATGGTGATACATATGAAGGGTCATGGAAGGATGGGAAAAAACACGGCATGGGTGTGGAAGGCACTCCTGGTGGTGAGAAAAAAAAGGGATATTGGTTGCATAACCTTTATGTAGGAAAGGATAAACCCGAGGAACTGGAAGAGAAATAACCACCCCAATTAATTGTCGACAATTTCTGTTTAACGAGTAATTTTTGTCTTTCTCCCGAAGTAAAATATCTTGCAAAAATCCTGACTTTCTGCTTGGAATTTAGCCAATATAGAAACCGGAGAGGAAAATCAGGCCCCGGTTCAGGTTTTATTTGTTCAGATTTCTTCTGGAATCATGGTTTTATTGGGAGAGTCAGACGGGAAGTCAACCTTGCGTCATGAAAGGCGGACTTTTTCACAGTTTTTTCTCAAAAATAAATACACTTCACCCCCCCAAAAAATATTCGATGTACAACTCAAATGTGAAATGTATGGAAATAAATTATACATTTCAATCAGCAGTAATTTAGTACCAAGGTACAATAGATTTATTCATATAAATAGATTTATGTAGACATAGAGACAGGAGGAGAAGCGGACAATGCCCGCAAAGAAAGTCATTATGCAACTCGTCGAAACAATTCACTATTATATCAATTGCTTGACAAGATTTTGCTTCATCGCAAAATAGTAATGGCGGAAATGATTTCAAACATCCATGATCAACCAGGGGCTCTGGCCCCGCTATTCTGGAGCAGGAAAGCAATTTTACTGTGATGGCAACTAGAAATGACAACTCAATTGGCATTTCTCGTAGAACTTGCAAACAA
Organism: Desulfobulbaceae bacterium; assembly: GCA_002868955.1. Classification (GTDB taxonomy): domain Bacteria; phylum Desulfobacterota; class Desulfobulbia; order Desulfobulbales; family BM004; genus BM004. Next base: position 7,549 of record PKTW01000063.1, on the reverse strand, counting down.
TTAAATATCCCGGAATTACAGAACTAAACGCTATGAAATTTTTCAAGCATATTCTTATTCTGTTTTATGCATTGAGCTTTTTTCTTCTGCCAGCATTTTCCCCTGCCGGAGAAATTGACGAACTCAGCAGCAAGGCGGAACAAGGTCACGTTGAGGCGCAATTCAAGTTGGCTGACGCCTACTACTCAGGAACAGGCACCAGGAAGAATCTGGAACAGGCCTTTTTTTGGTATGAGAAGGCAGCCCAGCAGGGGCATCCGAAAGCACAAAGGGCTTTGGGAGCCATGTATGAGCTGGGCAAAGGCACAGCCAAGGAACCGGAACAGGCGGCCTTCTGGTACGAAAAGGCCGCGGAGCAGGGTCTGGCCCGGGCCCAGACAAACCTCGGAATTCTTTATGAAACCGGTGAGGGTGTTGCACAAAACCATGACACTGCTCGTATGTGGTATGAAAAAGCTGCAGAACAGGGCTATGCCAGGGGCCAGACCTATCTCGGCCGCATGTATGAGCTCAGCATAGGCGTTGCAGTTGACTATACAAAGGCCTTTTACTGGTACGAAAAGGCAGCGGAACAGGGCTATGCCAGGGCCCAGACCAATCTCGGTGCCCTGTATGAAGCAGGACAGGGCGTTGAGCAGAACTATGAACAGGCCGTTGTATGGTATACGAAGGCTGCCCAGCAGCGATATGCCAGGGGCCAGTTTTACCTGGGCCGCATGTTTGAGCAGGGACTGGGAGTAGAAAAGGATCTGGCTCAGGCATCAATCTGGTATACCAAGGCAGCAGAATTGGGCCATATCCGGGCCCGGCAACAACTTGCCAAGGTGCAATCTGAACATGGCAAGACAGATGAAAAAATAAAAGAAGAAAAACAAGGGATTGCAGATCAGGCCCAAGTAGAAGGTTTAACAGCCGCGCCTGCCGAGAAGGAGAAGGAAAAAACAGAGCAAATTACAGCCCCTGCAAAAGATAAATATCTGGCCGCAGTTGAAACGGGAGACCCTGACAGCCAAAACTCTCTTGCCCTGTTATATCTCAACGGTTCCGAGGGCTATGCCCGCGATGCGGAAAAAGCTGCCTACTGGTTTCGCCGGGCTGCTGAGAACGGCAGTGTTGCTGCCCAGAACAATCTCGGCTTACTCTACATGAATGGCGAAGGAGTTGAAAAGGATCAGCAGGAAGCGATGCTCTGGCTGCAAAAGGCTGCTGAAGCAGGCATTGTAGAAGCCCAGAGCAACTTGGGTCAGAAGTACTATTTTGAGGAGAATTATCAAGAAGCGGCATTCTGGCTTCTACAAGCTGCAAAGCAGGGTCTCGCAAATGCCCAGAATAATTTGGCCGTTATGTATTCGGATGGACTAGGTGTTGAACAGAACAAGGAGCGTGCCAAATATTGGCTGCAAAAGGCTGCTGACCAAGGTGACCCGACTGCCCGCCAGAATTTAACCATGCTCATTGAGGAACAAACGGAAGCTTCTGTAAACAGTTTAATGCAAAGCGATTCACAGGAGCCTCCCTCCTCCGGTCCGGCAACTGCAAACAACTCCGGCGCAACAGCAAGCATGCCCGTTACCGAGTCAAAACAAGACTTTGGTTCACTCCAGGCAGCTACAGAACACTTCCACAAGGGCAACCTGTATGCTGAAGAAGGGCAGTTCATCTCGGCCATTTCGGAATATAAACGGGCCATTGAACTCGATCCCAACAATTCCAATACCTATGAGAACCTGGCCATTGCCCTGGCTAAGACCGGTAATTTTAAGGATGCGTTGAAAATTATGCAGACAGCCATCCGTTTAAGCCCTGATGATGCCATGAAATATGCAACTCTTGGGATTATCTATCATGCTGATAATAAGCTGCAAGAAGCCTTGGAGCAGTATATAAGAAGTGTGCGTCTCAATCCAGGCCATGGCGAGATGTATTATAATATGGCCATGATTTACAGTGAACTGGGACAGTTCGAATCAGCGTATAAATGTTGCCTGCAGGCACAAAGCTTAGGCTATGCAGGAAGTTTTGAAGCATTGATCGAGTTACAAAAGATTATGCCGGAATTGTCTGCAATTTCAGACGATGAAAATGTAGTTCTTAATTTGCGTCATATAGTTACATCAACAGCTGCGGAGGCCGAACTTGTCCTTGGGAGATTGCACGGCGGAGAGGATTTTATCCAGCTCGCATCCCAGTATTCTCTTCCGCCCTTTAATTTGAACGGCGGCTATTTGGGGCCTTATGATCCCAAAGAACTCATTCCGGTCATCTCAGAGGTTGTGGTGCCCCTCACTCCTCTTGCCTTCAGTCCTGTGATCGAAACAAGCACCGGCTTTCATATCTTTCAGAAATTTATGGTCGGTGCAAATTTATTGGCATCCCAGTAGCTATTACCCTTATTCATATTTTCCACAGCGCCGGGCCGTATTCTGGATCTGCATAAGACAATACAACTCCTTTTTAAATAACAAGGGCAGGGCCATTTCTGACCCTGCCGCACTTACAGTGAAACAGCAGCCCGGCTCTTCCTGAAATAAAGGGCAGGGAAAACAGATTGCTACTAGCTGTCTGTTATTTGGACATTTGGAGAAATGCCTTTGATCCCAAGAGACGAACAGTGGTTAATTAAACTTCTCAACAAATATATCTGGTTAGGGGTCAACTTGCCAAATTGGATTCCCCACTGCCGTAAATCTATTAGTTTTGAATCGGATTCTACAGCCAATTTAACATTCCAGGCTGACTCGCAGGGAATTTCAATGAGGTAATGGCTGTCTGCTATGAGATCAATTGAATTGATGGGACGTTCATCCGGCGCCTTTCTGAGTTCATTATTCGTAAATTTGACACCACCCAGTGAAATATCGGTGATTGATCCTATCGATACGGGCTCATCTGAGTTGAGAATACCAACAATAAGATTTTGCACAAATGCCCGTTTATGCTGCCTCTGTTCTATAAAATCTCTACTCTTTTTCATGTGTAGCGCCCCCTCATTTTTCCAACACTAATCTCTTATAGATATCCGTTATGTCAGTGATATCTCCCGCTGCTGATGAACCCTCATCATTTAATTCACCGGTCTATATTTTATTTTGCATTTGTTATGTACATAAATCTATTTAAGCACATAAATCTATTGTACCTTGGTACTAGATTATCGTTTTTTGTAGAAAGTTTTAGCAGATTGAAATAGCAGATTGTTTATCAAGCTGGTCCTCTGAAAGATTCACTATTTGCCAGCGCTCTTTCAACTCTGTGGGCCCCAAAAATGAGTCACAAAACCAAGAACAGAGAAGAAAACAGCGTTATTTGCCCACAGGACTTCAAACGCAATATCAGCCGCCCAGGTATGCTTTTTTTACCTCGGGATTATTGAGCAGTTCTCCGGAAAGCCCCTGCAGCACCAGGCGGCCGTTTTCCAAGACATAGGCCCGTTGGGCAAACTTAAGTGCCAGGCGGGCATTCTGCTCGACGAGCAGGATTGTGGTGCCCTCCCTGTTGATTTCTTTGAGGGCTTCAAACATTGAGAGCATGAGAAGAGGCGCCAGTCCCATGGAAGGCTCATCGAGAAGCATCAGCCTGCGGCCGCTCATGTAGGCACGTCCCACGGCAAGCATCTGCTGTTCTCCGCCGCTTAAGGTGCCGGCCATTTGGGACTTGCGTTCCATAAGACGCGGAAAGATGCTAAAAACCTGTGCAACATCCCTGGCGATGCTGTCCTTGTCCCTGCGGGCAAAGGTTGCCAACTGCAGGTTTTCCATCACGGTCAGGTTGCCGAATAAACGCCTGCCTTCAGGCACGTGTGATATGCCCAGTTGGCTGACAACCTTGTCAGGCTGATACCGCAGAAGGTTCTTACCCTCGAAAGTCATGACAGAGCCTCGGTCAGCGGGGAGCAGACGGGATATGGCACGCAACGTCGTACTTTTACCGGCACCATTAGCCCCGATAATGCAGACGATCTCGCCCTTGTCTATGGAGAAATCAATGGCATGGAGAGCCCTTATCTTACCATAGGAGACATGCAGATTTTTTATTTCCAGCTGCATCAGTGGATGTCCTCACTGCCAAGATAAGCCTCGATTACATGCGGGTTATTTTGGGTCTCCTCTGGCGAACCTTCGGCGATAACTTCGCCGAAAACAAGAGTCTGGATCCTTTCGCATAATTCCATGACAAATTTCAAACGGTGTTCAATGAGGAAGATGGCTACATCAAATTCTTCATGAATTTTCCTGATAATGGAGATCATGCGGTTCAGTTCATCCGGTGTCATCCCTGCCGTAGGTTCATCCAGGAAAAGGACCTTGGGGTTTGTTGCCATGGCCCGGGCCATCTCGACCCGCCGCTGGGCACCGTAAGGCAGGCTGACGGCTAGCTGGGAGCTGAAATGGGCCACATCAAAGGTTTCCAGCAGGTGCATAGCCTTGGCGGTGAGCCTCTTTTCTTCCTGGTGGCAGAATCTGGAACCGAAGAAAGCTCCCCAGATGCCGTATTCAAGCTGCGAATAGCAAGCCATTTTTACATGCTCAAGAACGGTCATATGCCGCCAGAGCAGAAGATTCTGAAAGGTGCGGCCAAGTCCCATGCTCGCGATCTCGTGGGGGTGATGGCCGATAAGGTTATGCCCCTCCAGCTCGATATTGCCCTCTGTCGGGGTGTGAATGCCGGAGATCAGGTTGAAGATAGTGGTTTTGCCGGCACCATTTGGTCCGATCAGTCCCACAATATGACCCGGCTCAAGGATAAGGCTGTAGTTGTGGACTGCCCGTAATCCCCCGAAATAATGTGTCATGTTGTCAACCCGCAGCAGAGCCATAATGTTATTCCTCGACAAATTGCTGCCTGGGTTTCATGAGCTCTTTGGGTTTGAACTCGGTAAAGGCGATAAGACCCGTTGGGCGGAAGAGCATGACCAGGATGAGAAGCAGCGGAATTATGATCCACTTGTATATTTCAAGTGGCCGCAAGGCCTCACTTAAAATGTTGATGCTTACCGCACCCACAATGGAGCCGGTGACCGAATTGAGGCCCCCGAAATACACCATGGCCAGAATTTCAGCCAAGCGCTGAATACCAAAGGAACCGGGATTGACATAGCGCAGAACATGGGCAAAGAGCCCTCCGGCCACCCCGGCCCAGAAAGCCCCAAACATAAAGGTGATGATCTTGGTCTTGCGGGTATTGACCGTCATGGCCTCGGCTGCCAGCTCGTTGTCGCGCACGGCGTTAAGGGCCTTGCCCATGGTTGAACGGACAAAATTGTTGATGATCCAGATACACAGTACCATGACCGTGAAAACCATCGGCAGGGTCGAGTAATGAGGCTGGCTCGACATGCCCCGCGGGCCCCCTAAAAATTCAAGATTTTCGATAAGGCTTTTGACGATAAAGAGAAAGGCAAGCGATATAATGGCCAGATAATCACCGCGGGTGCGGAAGGACGGTATGGCAATGACCAGGGCGCCGATGGCAGCAGCTATGCCTCCTGCGATAAGGGCCAGGGGAAAGAAATAAAGGCCAAACGTTTCGGGCAGCAGGGCATCGCCGAACTGTTTGTCATTGGCAAAAAACAGCAGGGTAATTGTGGATGCCGTATAAGCACCGAGTGCCATGAAACCCGGATGGGAGCAGGAAAACTCACCCATATAACCGTTTATGACATTGATGGAGAGCGTCAGCATGACGGCAATCATGGTGAGTTTCAAGACCAGCAGCCGGTAATCGCTCATATCGGCCCAGAGATGCAGGGCGCCGTAAAAAAGTCCTAGATGAACAAAGGCTGCAACGCTGACTGGTCGTTTATCAAGAAATCCGGCCAGCTTATTTGCCTGTTTCTGCAGGGTCTTGACAATAATGAGAATGGGTAGTCCGTATACCAGGATGAGGTAGGCAATGGTACCCGGGATAAGCAGAGGTTTTTTAAGCACCGAGAGTAAGCCGAACAGTACGGGGATTTTGGGAAGGTATAGATAGTATGATATGAGGTCGCCCAGTAAATATTCCACCAGTACTGCGCCCAGGAAACCAAGGAACCAGCCGATGAGCGGGACCGTGGCAACAAAGCCCTGCAGCCGGGCTCTGAAGCCTTTTTTATGCAGCTGGGATGTGTGGTCCTGAATGTCCATTTTGTGTTTTCCCGTCCGGGGTTCCGGCTATAGTCGAAGTTGGGTGGAGTGCGCCTGGCCGAAGAAGCCGTGCGGCCTGAAAGTCAGAATGAGCAGGATAATGGAGTAGGCAATGACGTCCCGCAGTGTTGACGGGAAGACCCAGGCCACAAAAATTTCGATAAAACCCAGGAGGAAGCCGGCCAGGGCAGCACCGAGAATGGAACCCCGGCCGCCTAGGATTGCAGCGACAAAAGCCTTCCAGCCCAGCAGTATGCCCATATAAGGATCAAGTACCGGGTAGGCGAGTCCGTACAGAATACCTGCCGCAGCGGCAAGGGCGGAGCCGATGGCAAAGGTGAGCGGAGCAATCCTGTTTATGGAGACACCCATCAGGGGAACCACCTCAAAATCAAAGGACATGGCCCGCATGGCCATGCCCCATTTGGATTTTTGGATAAAGCGGTGCAGCAGGTACATGAGGCCCAGTGAAACCCCGACAATAAGTATTTTCTTGTTAGTGACATAGATGCCGCCGAACTGGTAGGTAACCGATTCAATAAGCTGGGGAAAACTGAGCCGGCGGGCGCCGAGAATAGCCAAATTGCCGGTCTCAAGAATAATGCCGATCATCAACCCTGTAATGGCAGCAGATGCCCGGGGCGCATCGCGCAGGGGGCGATACCCCACGCGCTCAATGAATACACCCACAAAAGATGTGATGAACATGGAAAAGAGAATGGTCAGAATGAGGATGAGCCAGCCGGGCAGGGGTATTCCGGTCAGAGCGACAAACCCGAGCAGGGCTGTCGCCACGCCGAAACCGATATATGAGCCGACCATGAAGACATCGCCATGGGCAAAATTGAACAGCATCAGGATGCTGTACACCATGGAATATCCCAGGGCGATCAGGGCATAGAAGCTGCCCCATTGCAAACCGTTTACAATGTTCTGGAGAAAAAGATCCATTCCGGCTTAATTCGGACAAACAGACTTATAGAATTCGTATTCTCCTTTGTCGCTGATCCGAACAATAACAGCGCACTTGATGGGATCTCCTTCTTCCGTAAAGGTCATGTTACCGGTGATACCCATGAAATTCCTGATCTTGGTCATGGAATGCCGGACTGCCTGGCGGTCGGTTTTGATATCACCCGTAAGCTCGCTGGTATTTTCAATGGCGGCCTGGACAAGGCGGAGTGAATCCCAGGTCAGGGCCGCAACATCATCCGGCGTGTAGCCGTATTTTTTCTCGTAACGCTCGATAAATTCCTTGGTGGCACCCTGGGCCCCGGCTGCAGCATAATGGGAGGAGAAAAACAGGCCATAACAGTCCTTGCCGCAGAGGGTTACGGTCTCGGCAGAACCCCAGGAGTCGCTGCCGACAATAGGCCCGGTCCAGCCGAGTTCATGGGCCTGCGGCACAATCAGGGCAACTTCAT